>DATLUU010000384.1:0-8736 GCA_035577885.1 Verrucomicrobiia bacterium | reverse complement strand
GCGCATCTCCTTGTGGGCCAACAGTTCCCTCCATGGAACGGCGGTTCACGCAGACCGCCGGCCCCACTTGCGCGGTGCTGTGACGCGGCCGGTCGACACGCCGGTCGCCGGTGCGGCGATCGGTTCAATTCACGTGGCGGCCCCGTGCCTTCGCTTCCGGCACGAGCGACTGGAGCGCGTGGCCCGCCGCAGCGAGCAACGCGGGCGAGCCATCCTGGCTCGCCACGACCCCGTCCTCCTCGAGATAGTCCGACGGCAACCACACCACCTGGGCGGCGTCTGCGGGGCGCACTCCGGCGCTGACCGCGAGCGAGCCGACCTCGGCACGCGTGGTGTTGCGCTCGAGCTGGGCGCGCATCCAGTCGCGCTCGTTGCTCGCCCGCTTCAACTGTTCGGTCGCCTGGCCGGCACGCAGCGACAGGCTCGCCACGGCCGACTGCTGCCACACCTCGAGCAGCAGCACGGCGAGGAGCAGCACCGCGGCCAGGATCCACCCCGGCCGGAGCGCGCGCGCATCCGGGACGCGCCACGCAGGAACGGCATGCCGCCACACCTGTTTCATCTCGGCTTCCTCCTGAAGGCCCTGAGCCGCGCACTCCTTGCGCGAGGGTTCGAGCGTTGCTCCGACTCGGCTGGCACGACCACTTTCTTCGTCAGCTCCTCCCACGGCGAGGGGCTCGCGGCCGCGGCGGCCGCGGGGGGCAACCGCCGCGACCCCTGCGCCGGCGCGCCGCGCAGCGCCTGCTTCACGCGCCGGTCCTCACCCGAGTGATAGCTGAGCGTCACCACCACGCCGCCGTCGGCCATGGCCTCGGGCAGCCACTGCAATGCCGACTCGAGGTCGGCCATCTCGTCGTTCACCCAGATGCGGAGCGCCTGGAACACCGGCGCCGCCGCCGCCGGACGCGGGTCGCGCAGCACGCGCCGCACGAGCGCGGCAAGCGCGCGCGTGTCCGTGAGTGTGCCCTCCCCCGCGGCCGCGAGGATGGCACGGGCGAGGGCCCGGGCCGGAACCACGTCGCCAAAACCCCGGAGCACCCCCGCAAGTTCCGTCTCGTTCGTGCTCGCAAGTCGGTCCGCGAGCGTGGTGCCCCGTGCTGCATCCATGCGAAGATCGAGCGGGCCCGCGTGCAGGTAGCTCATGCCGCGGGCCGCATCGTCGATCTGGCGTGAGGAGACACCCAGATCGAACAGCGCGCCGGCGAGGCGCTCCGCGCCCAGCGCCGCATGTGCGGCGGGCAGTTCGCGGAACGTGCCGTGCGCGAACGTCACTCGATCCCCGAACCGCTCGAGGCGCACGCGCGCGCCGGCAAGGGCGTCCACGTCGCGGTCGTTGGCGAGCAGCCGAACCTGTTCGCTGGCCGCGAGCAGCGCCTCGGCGTGGCCGCCGTCGCCGAGCGTGGCGTCGAGGTAGAGCCCCCGGCGCGGCGACAGGAACCCCAGCGTCTCGCGGAGGAGGACCGGTTCATGACGCACGCTCACGCTCGGCCGGCTCCTGCGGGCCATCGCCCAGGGCTCGCGGCCTCAGCCCCGGGACGACGGCATCCAGCAGGTCCGCTGCCGACGGCCAGCAGCAGAGTTTCGATTCGCAGCCCGCGATACGGAACAGGTCCGTCAGGTAGCGCGAGAGCCCGCACAGCACCACCGCCCCGGCGCGCGCCTCGAACCCGACCAGCGCATCCGCGAGGCGCGGCACGAGCCGGTAGTCCGCGTGCAGGAGCTGCGAGCAGTCGACGACCAGGCGCGACACGCCGCGCTCCGCGAGATCGTCGAGCGCCCGCTCGATCCCGCGAGCCGCGGACAGGTCCACCCAGCCGCGCAGCGCCAGCAGCCCGACGCGTCCGGCGGGCCGCTCGTGGACCTCCACGCGCGCGGCCGCGCCGTGGCGTCCACTGCTCAGCTGCAGGTTCATGGTCATCGAGGTGCGGACGTCGCCCGCCCCCGCATGCGACACCATCACTCGTCGTCCCCCAGAACCTTCTCCGCGAGTGCATCGTAGTCGGCCGACTCGGTGACGAGCCCGCTCTGGAAACGCTCCGGTGACCAGATCTCGATGCGTCCAACCTGGCCATGCAGTACGGCTTCCTTGCCGAGACCTGCATGGCCCATCAGTGACGGTGAGATCGTGATGCGTCCCTGCTTATCCACCGCCACCTTGCTTGCGCCGACCAGCGCCGTCCGTGCAAACGCCCGATGTGCCTTCGGTCCCATGGACAGACGCTGGAGTAAGTCCTCGAGCCGCTTCCAGTCCTCCTGGGCGTAGAGCCACACACAACCGTCCAGGCCTCGCATCATCACGAACTGTGTGAGCGGCGTCTTACGCTCGCCCACGTGGCGCATGCCCGCCGGCACCACGACGCGATTCTTGTCGTCGATGGAATACGTCTCGGTGCCAAGGAATGTCGCCATCGCGGTCGAGCTCCACGGGGACCCTTTGCGTCTACCCAGCAAGCCCCAAGTACTACCACAGATCCCCACGGCTCCCCACCGGGGCGCAATGTAGGTGGCGTCCTTCTTCGAGTCAAAAGAAAAAAAGTATACCCGGTCAGAATTCTCCGGGTGCACGGGCGTGCAGCTTCGCGTTCACCGCGGCCCGCGCGGCGCATCGCCGTTTTGTGGATAACTCAGTGTTGGCTCTGAGAACTGGCGATCGTATCCACGACGTCCCAATCGATGCGATAGAAGGAGTACACAGCGGGCGTGGGACGCGACACGCCCAGGTTCGGAAGCGTTCCGGTGCCGAGACGCGAGAGCGCGCGCGCGTAGCGGCTGCGGCGCTCGAGGTCCCATGCGGAATCGGCGCGATCCACGAGGAAATCGGGCCGCGAGAACTTCATGAACTCGAAGCGCGCGACCGCGTCCTCGGGCGACACCTTCTCGAGGATCGGCACCATCGCCGGCGTCACGAGCCCGGCGAGATCCACGACGCGACGCTGCGAGAGATAACCGAGCGCGCCGATATCGGGCGCGGCGATCACCGCGCCGGGGTGCGAGTGCGCCGCGAACCACCGGCCCCAGGGCTCGAGGCTCGCGTGCATGCCGGCGGTGAACGAGTTCACCTGCGGCTTCACCACAAGCTCGAGCGCGGCGAGGTTCTGCGCCAGCGCCAACGCCGCGAGCGCCCCACCCACGACCCACGCCAGCCTTCGCGCCACCGCGGGGCTCCTGGGCTGGGCGCGGACGACCTCCGCATCCAGCAGCCGCCATGCGAGCCAGGCGAGCAGCGGCAGGAGCGGCACCAGGTAGCGCGACAGCACCGGCACGCCGCGCAGCACGTAGAGGAGCGGCACCGCGATCATCCACACCCACGGCAGGAGGCGCACCGTGGGCCTGGGCTCCGGCCACTCGCGACGCACGATGCGACGTCCGGCGAGCACCAGCACCGCCAGCACCATCGCCGCGTCGGTGACGGCGACGATGACCGCCTGCCGCGTCAGCTGATCGAGGTGATAGGCGAGCCCCTCCCCGCCCGCCGCCTTCGCCGCGAGCGTGTTGGGCCAGAGCCGGCCGAACCACAGTTGCGCGAACGCGAGCCAGCCGCCGAGCACGAGCCCTCCCGGCCACAGCGTCCGGAGCGCCAGCCGGAGGCCCGGCCGCACGCCGTGATCGACGAGCAGCAGCAGGGCCCAGAGCGGCAAGAGCAGCACGCACTCGGGACGGGTCAGGCCCGCGAGCGCCCACAGCACGCTCGCCGGCCCCGCCCTGCTACCCCATGGCCGGCTCGCGGTGAACGCCACGCAGCCGGCGAGCACGAGGCACACGGCGAGCGGCGTCTCCATGCCCGAGAGCGACCAGCGCAGCATCCACGCGTGACCCGCCCAGGCGAGCGTCGCGGCCACGCGCAGCGGTGGCGAGACGAGCGTACGGCGGACGAGCGCCCACCACAGCAGCAGCGACGCCAGCGTCGCCAGCGCTCCCAGCAGCTTGCTCGCGAGCAGGCCATCGACGCCGATCGCCATCGCCTCGCCCAGCGCCAGCACCCAGAGCGGGCTCGTGGTGCCGTAGACGCGCTCGCCGCTGTTGAACACGAAGCCTTCACCGTGCGCGAGCTGCTGCGCGTAGCGCAGGTGGATGTACGTGTCGTCGGTGACGTAGTGCCGGAGCGGCCAGGCGAGGCCCGCGGTGAGCAGGAGCGCGGCGACGAGGCCGGCGCGCTCGAGCCGATGCGCGCGCTCGCTCACGCGCGCGCCCCGGGGACGACTCCTTCGAGGGCGCGGGCGAGCTCGCCGGCCAGGTGCTCGCGCGTGTGCCCGGCGAGCCAGTCCGGGACCTCGTCGGGCGTGCGCCCGTCCGCGCGCCAACGCACGAGGCGCGCCGCGAGCACACGCTCGAGCGCGTCGGCCGCGCCGGGCGCGATCACCTCGCCGCCCGCGCGGCGCACGAGCCCCGCGGCCTCGTCGTCCTCCGGCAGCAGTGCCAGCACCGGCCGGCCCGCCGCCAGGTACTCGTAGAGCTTCCCCGGCACCATGGTGCGATAGCCCTTGCCGTGCGGCCGCCACAGCAGCAAGAGGTCGGCGCGCTGCTGGGCGAGCCGCGCCTCGGCGTGCGCGCGAACGCCGCCGAAGCGCACGAGACCTTTGAGGCCGCGCTCGTTCGCGCGCGCCTCCCACTCGCGATCGTAGGGCCCGAGGAGCTCCACGCGCAGCACCTCGCGCGCCCTGGGATCGCGGGCGAGCAGCGCCGTCACCGCGTCGATCAGCGTGCCCACGTCGTCCATGAGCGTGAGCGAACCGGTGAAGACGACGCGGAAGCGATCGCGGCGTGGCCGCGCCACGACCGGAGGCGATGGCTCGAAGCCATTCGGCAGGTGGAGCACGGCGCGCGGTCGGGCCTCGGCGCGCGCCGCGAGCGCGTCCGCATGCGTGCGCGAGGCGGCCATCACCAGCGAGGCGCCGGAGAGCACGCTCGACTCCATGGCGCGGTGCTTCGCCGCGTGCCACCGCGTCGGGGGCGTGCGGAAGCTGAGCCCGACCCACGGGTCGCGGAAGTCCGCCACCCAGGGAACGCCCGTCTGGCGCGCCACGTCCGCCGCGGCGAGGTGCACGCTGTCGGGCGGCGAGCTGGAGAGCATCGCGTCGATGTCGCCCTTCGCGATCCGCGCCAGCACCGCGGCGCGCGCGCGCTGCGCCCAGCCCAGGTAGGAATCCGGGAACAGGCACCAGTCGACGATCTTGCGCAGCGGCGCGAACACGCGCACCGAGCGCCGGCCCTCGGCGTCGTCGCGACGGAGCCGGAGCCACGTCGAGAGCCCGCTGCCGCCGCGCACGCGGATCACCTCGGTGTCGTCCGGCACCGCCGCCACCAGCGAGTCGTCCGTGACCCAGAAGTCGCGCTCGCCCGCGCACACCACCGTGCACGCCCAGCCGTGCGCGGGCAGGTGGCGCGTGAACGACAGCACGCGATGCACGCCGCCGCCGGCGAGCGGCGGATAGAAGTAGGCGAAGATCAGCAGGCGCCTCATGCGGCCTCCGCGGGCGGCAGCGGCCGGCCGTGGGCGAGCGCCTCGAAGCAGCTCTCGATGCGTGACAGGTTGACGCCCCAGTCCCCGCGCGCCGCGATCACCTCCGCATTCCGTGCCCGGGCTCGCCCGGCCCAGGCCGCATCGCCCAGCGCACGCTCCACGGCGTCCGCAAGACCCTGGGCATCACCCGGCGCGAAGAGTTGCGCCAGGCCCACGAGCCCCCGCCGGTCGCCCGCGTTCGCCCGATCGCCATCGCTCACCCACTCGCGATTGCCCGGGATGTCGCTCACGACCGGGAGCGCGCCCGCGGCCATGGCCTCGAGCAGCGACTGGGACGTGGAGTCGGAGCGCGACGCGGACACGTAGACCTCGGCGCGCGCGAGCCAGCTCGCCATCTCCGCCGGCGTCAGCCGGCCGACGAAGCGGTGGCGCCCGCTCGGCAGGCGCGAGGCGGCGATCCGCTCGAGTGCCGCGCGACGCGAGCCGTCCCCCGCGAGCACGAGTTGCGCGTGCGGATGCGCTGCGAGCACACGGGCCGCGCCCTCGATCACGGTCTCGAGATCGTAGACGTCCTCGTGCATGCGCGTCGAGAGCAGGAGCCCGTGCTCGCGCCCGGGCGCCGGCCGGAACAACCCGCGGTCCACGCCCCAGGAGATCGTGCGCACGCGTGCGGGGTCGGCACCGGCGCGGCACGCGGCCTCGGCGAGGTTCGCGGCGTCGCACAGCACCAGCGCCGCGTGCCCGAGCACGAACCGCGACCTCGCGCTGCGCAGCGGCCCCGGGCTCACGAGCAGGTCGCTCCCCCACGCCGCCACCGACAGCGGCCGGAATCCGCTCAAGGCTCCCATCAACCCATAGTTGGGCACGAAGTGCGCATCCACCAAATCGGGAGCGAAGCGCTCGAGCTCGCGGCGCAGCCCCGGCACCGCGAGCGGGTAGCGGAGCGCTCCCGGAAGCGGGAGCGCGGGCAGGCGCACGATGTCGCCGTTCCATCCCGGCTCGAGCGAGTAGACGCGCACGTCGTGGCCTCGCGCGCGGAAGTGCTCCACCCAGCGCCGCGTGTGCACCACCGAGGCGTTCGCGAGCGTCGCCAGCTTCATCGCGCGTCGCCTTGCGGCCGGCCGCGGCGCACGATCGCCTGCAGCGCGCCGATCGCGCGTCCGGGCCAGCCCGCGGCACGTGCGTCCAGCCGCCGCACCGGATAGCGGAACGCCTCGGCGCCGAGCGACGCCTTGAACGCCGCGACGTGCGGGAGGTCCGTGCTCGCGCCCAGGTTCAGCCGCCGGCGGCCGCGGGCGGCCGAGCGCTCGCAGATGCACCACAAGAGGAACGGGAACGCGTGGCTGCGACGGCCCTCAGCATGCGTGCCGCTCCACCACACGAAGGTCTCCTGCGCCGAGTCGAGCGCGAGCGTGGCGGAGACGAGGTCCCCGCGCGAGCGCAGCGTGAACAACCGCGCGATCGGCTCGCCGCCGCCGCTCGCGAGCAGCCGCCGCGACAGATCGAGCGGGAGCGGCTGGTGCCCTCCCCAGGCGTGCGATTGGGAAAGATGCAGCGCGTGTGCCTCGTCGAGCGCCCCCGGCTCCTCGGCGAACGCGTAGCCGCGCGCGCGCGCATGCTCCAGCGCCTGGCGCTGCTTGCGGCTCATGCGCTTGAGGAGTGCCTCGAGCCCGTGCTCGAGCCGCAGCAGCGCCGCCTCGAACCACCGCGTCTCCCCCGGCACGCTCGCGAGCATGGCCGGCTCGGGCGCCGGGCCCTGCGGCCGGTAGAGCGACCACTCCCCGCCGACCACGCGCTCCTCCCGGGCGAGCGATGCGAACGCGCGCGCGACCGCCTGATCGCCCGCCGCGTGCGCGCCGGGCCGCGCCAGCGGCGGCGCCGGCAGGAGCCACGGCAGCGCGTGCAGCCAGCGGAACGGGCCGCGGCGCGAGAGCACGACCGGCGCACCCGCGGCGAGCCCGCCGTCCTCCCGGTGCACGAGCAGCCGCCATTCGAAGCCGGCGATGGCGGCCGCGAGCGCCGACCACAGCTCCGGCCTGTGCGAGGGCGATGCGGACGGGTCGGCGGCGAGCAGCGAATCCCAGCCCGCGGGAACGTGGTCAAGGGCGGCGGCCTGCTCGCTCGACATTCCCCTGTTCCGCTACCGCAGCACGACGATGCGCGCCGTCGCCTCCGCGCCCCCGCCGCGCACCCTGAGGAAGTACACCCCGGCGCCCACGCCGCGGCCGTTCATGTCGAAGCCGTTCCAGAAAAGGCGGTCGTTGCCGTCGATGGCGAACCGGTGCACGAGCCGGCCGTTGATGTCGTAGATCTCGCCGTCGTAATGCGTGGCCTGGCCCCGGAGTTTCAACTCGAAGCCGGCGCGCGTGCGCCAGGAAGGGTTCGGGTACACGGTGACGTGGAGCGACGGCAGCACCGGTACGGGAGGTGGCTTGAAGTTCGGGTCGAAGCGGTTGATGCCCGAGGCCGTGCCCACCCACAGCACGCCCGTGGGCTCGACGAACACCGCGCGCACCTCGATGTCGGCGATCGGCGAGTTGGCGGGCGTGAAATCGAGCGGGGCGAGGCCGCGGCGGTGCCAGCGCACGCCGCCGCTCGTGCCCACGAACACCGAGCCGTCGGGCGCCACCGCCAGCGGGTGCGTGGCGCCGCGCGGCGCCGGCGGACCGGCGAGGTCCAGGCGCGTGCTCTCGTGCCGCGAGCTGCGATCGAAGCGGTACAGGCCGTCGGTCGCCAGCACCCACACCGAGTCCCCGTAGATCTGGATGCCGAAACTGTCGATGAGCTTGGTGTCGGCGACGTCCGTGAGGTGGATGCTGTCGCCGGGCGCGGCGGGCACGGGGAACGTGGACAGGCCGGCGTTCGAGTTCTGGGCGTAGCCCACCCACATGAGGTTGGCCTTCGGGTCATGGGCGAGCGCGCGCACCTGGCCGTTCCTCAGGTTGGGATAGCCCGGCTGGAAGCTCCCCTTGAGCGTGCCCGAGGTGTCGTAGACGTCGATGCCGATCGGGGACAGGACGCCGCGGTTGTTCGTGTCGAGGCCGAACCAGCGCCCGGCCCTGGCGCCGCTGTTCGTGTCCGCCGCCGAGGACCACACGAACGAGTGCAGGGCCACGCTGTCGTCGGCCGCGCTCTGGAAGACGATGTTCCGGAACCCCGGCGGCTCCACCTCGTCGTCGAAGCGCGTCAGCGGCCCCGACCAGACGCCGATCCACTTGTAGCCGAGCGGGTCCACGAGCGCGCCGGTCGGGAAGGCGGCGTTCGTGAACGTGGTG
>DATLUU010000383.1:0-7430 GCA_035577885.1 Verrucomicrobiia bacterium | reverse complement strand
CGGGTAATACTCCACCAATTCGTCCGCGTCCACACCCCACAGCGCGAACGCACGCACACCGGGCGTATCCACGAGCTCGATGCGCATCCCACCGCCCTCGACCACCCCTCGGTAGAGCACGGCCGCGGAGGTGGTATGGCGGCCCTTGCCGGTGACCTCGTTCACCTCGCCCTGGACGATGACCCGCCCCGGGACGAGCGCGCCCAGGAGCGTGCTCTTCCCCACCCCCGAGTGGCCCACGAACAGCGTCCGGCGCCCGTGGCAGCGCTCGCGCACCTCCGGCACCCCGCGGCCGCTCACGGCGCAGGTCGCGAGCCCGGGAACGCCGGCACGCGCGTACTCGCCGAGGATGGCGTCGGTCTCGTGCGCGTTGTCGAGGTCGGTCTTGTTGAGCACCACCAGTGCCGGGATCCCGGCGCGCGCGCACTGGACCAGCACCCGATCCACGAGCCCGTGGCGGAACTCGGGGTTTCGCAGGGCCGCGACCACGACGACCTGATCCAGGTTCGCGGCCACCACCTGCTCCGCCTCGCGCTCGCCGGAGGCGCGCCGCGAGAACGCGTTGCGGCGCGGCTCCACCTCCTCCACGAGCGCGCGCTCGGCGTCCCAGGCGAGCCGCACGCGATCGCCGGTCACGACCGCGTTCCCGAGCGCCTTCCTCGCGCCGCGCAGCCGGGCGGGCACGCTCGCCTCGAGCTCCGCGCCGTCGTCGGCGAGCAGGCGCACGCCGCCAAAATCAATGCGCGACACGGTGGCCGCGGTGGGACGCGCCGCGGGGGTACCCGTGCCGGGAGGCACGGGTCCGGAGGCCGGCAGCTGGGTCAGTGCCAGCTCCCCGGGCCGGAGAGCGGCAGCGCGATGTGGAAGCGCGCGCCGTGGCCCGGCTCGCTGTCCACCGTGATCTTGCCGCCGTGGTTCTCGATGGTGCGGTGCGACGTCGAGAGCCCGAAGCCGTGGCCGTCGGGCTTGGTCGTGAACATGAACTCGAACATGCGCCCGAGGTGCTCGCGCTGGATGCCAGGGCCGGTGTCCTGGACCTCGATCTCCGCCGAGCGCGTGCGTGGATCGAGGCGCGTCTTCACCGAGATCGACTTGCGCGTCTCCTGGGCTCCCATGGCGTCGGCCGCGTTCACGAACAGGTTGATGAACACGCCCTGGATCTGGCCCGCGTCGGCGCGCACCTGCGGCAGCTCGGGGTCGAGCTTCACCTCCCACTCCACACCCCGGAAGCGCTTGTCGCTCTTCACGAAGTCGATCGTGCTCGTGAGCATGCCGTTCAGGTCCATGGGCTCGACGTTCACCTTGCTGCGCGTGTAGTCCATGAGGCCTTTGGCGAGCACGCCCATGCGCTTGCTCTGGTCGAAGATGATCTGCGCGTGGCGCGGCGCGTTGTCGAACGACTGCTTCTCCGCGTCCTTCATGAGCATCTGCGCGCGGGCGCTGATCGCCACCAGCTGGTTGTTGAGCTCGTGGCCGATGCCCGCGGCGAGCTCGCCCTTGGCGGCGAAACGCGCGTTGCGCAGGTTCACCTCCTCGGCCCTCTTCAACTCGAGGTAGCGGCGGTCCGACTGGAAGAGCATGAACAGCGGCGCGTAGAACAGCAGCACGCCGGGATAGCCCACGGTGGTGAACGAGATCACCATGAGCGGCGTCAAGAGGAACGAGGCGGCATCCACCTCGATGCGCGCCATGTAGAGCCAGTCCTCCATCAGCACCTGCCGGAACCCGCGCCCCGCCGACCACGCCACCGCCAGCGCCACCATGGCGCGGTTGACGATGAAGTAGCCGACGACGAGGCCCACGAACGGCAGCATGAGCGACGTGGCGCGCGCGCGGTCCAGGACGGCGCCGCCCGCCGCGACCGGGAGCGCGACGCGGCCCCCGAGCAGCTGGAAGACGATGGCGCCGACCGCGGTCGCGAGCGCCACCTGCGCCGAGTTGAACGCCACGCGCACGAGCGGCTTCCGGAGTACGAACAGGTCGGCGATGAACGTGGAGAATGCCGAGATCCAGAGCCCGGCGCCGGCGCCCCAGAGCACCGTGCTCGAGAGCCCGACGGTGGCGCTCAGGCTGATCGTCGCCCCGCCCGAGATGGTGTTGTTCCACAACGTCTCGCTGACGAGGCAGATCACCACCCACGCCACGTAGTGGCCCCAGTCGCGCGTGAACGCATGCGGCCACCCGATCGCGAGCACGGCGACGGCCGCCACCACCGTGGCGGTGACGTACGCCCGGAGCCGTGGGCTCATCGCCCCGCCTTCACCGCCATCGCGGGAGATCCCGCCGGGACGACGCCGAGCCCGGGACGGTCGCCGAGGCGGATCTCGCCGCGCTCGCGCGGCGCGCCGTCGAACGGGTCGTCCTTCACCAGCCAGTGGCCGTCCAGGTCCAGGTAGTCGACGAGCGGCGCCAGCTGGGCCGCGGCGGTGAGCGCGAGGCTCGACTCCACCATCGAGCCCAGCATCACCTTCATGCCGTGCGCGCGCGCGGCGTGGATCATGCGCTGCATCTCGCGCAGGCCGCCGGTCTTCATGATCTTCAAGTTGACGCCGTCGACGCGGCCCGCGAGCGCGCCGATGTCGGCGAGCGTGTGCGCGCTCTCGTCGGCGAACACCGGGATCGGGCTCCGCTCGCGCACCCACTGCAGCCCGTCCAGGTCACCGCGCGGCACCGGCTGCTCCACCAGCTCGATCCCGAGCGGCTCGATCTGCTTGAGGACGCGCACGGCGTCGGCGGCGCTCCACGCGGTGTTCGCGTCCACCTGCAGCTTGCCCTTGTAGCCGGCGCGGATGCGCTTCAGGTTCTCCACGTCACCGGGCGCGCCGAGCTTCACCTTGATCAGCGGGAAATCGCGCACGGTCTCGAGCTTGCGCTCCATCTCCTCGGGGCTCGCCATGCCCAGCGTCACGCACGAGCGCGGCGTGCGCGCGGGGTCGAGGCCGAAGAGCTTCCACGTCGGCTGGCCGAGCCGCTTGCCGATCCAGTCGTGGAGCGCCATCTCCAGCCCGGCGCGCGCCGCGCCGTGGCCCATGAGCACCTGGTCCAGGCGCGCATCGATCTCGTCCAGCGCGAACGGGTCGTCGCCCAGCACCGGCGCCCACGCCGCGAACGCCGCCTCGACGATCGCCTCGGTCTCGCCGTAGTAGTGCGGCGGCGCTGCCTCGCCGATCCCCTCGATGCCGTCATGCTCGAGCCGCACGAGCGTGTTCCGGTGCGCGCGGCGCGCGCCGTGCGCGATGCGGAACTCGAAGATGGTGTGCAGCTCGAGTGGCTCGGTGCGGAGCTTCATGCGCTGTGGTGTCCTCCGACGGTGCCCGGCCTCCGGCCGGGCCGAGTGTAGCGCCGCGGATGCGGGCGCGGGTCCTTCCCTACTCGTTCGACGCGCGCCGCTTGCGCTCGTCCAGGCGGCGGATGATCTCGGTGGCGACCACCTCGGCGCCGAAGCGCACCGGGTCCACGGTGGGCACGCCCGTCAGCTGCTGCATGTTGTCGATCGCGCGCCGGGCCTCGAGATCGTCGAGCACCATGGTGTTGAGCGACAGCGCCAGCACCGGCGCCGGCCGCACCCAGCCGGCCGCGCGTTCGTTGTCGCGGATGATCTCGCTCATCGAGCGCAGCCGCGGCGCCGGACCCGCGTCCGCGAGCTTCATGTGCGTGCGGCCGGCCTGGTGGCAGAGGATCATCGCCTCGGGGCAGGCGCCGTGCATGAGCGCGAGCGTGACGCCCGAGTAGGCGGGGTGATGGATCGCGCCCTGGCCCTCGACCAGGACGACGTCGGCGTCGCGCGCGGCGTCCAGCACCAGCTTCTCCACGGCACCGGCCGCGAAGTCGGCGGGCACGGCATCGATCGCGGCGCCGTGGTCGGCGACGAAGATGCCGGTCTGCCCCGTGGCCACGAACGCGGAGCGGATGCCCCGGCCCTGGAGCTCGGCGTTCACCTCGAGCGCGGTGGTCATCTTGCCCACGTTGCAGTCGCTGCCCACGGTGAGGACGATCAGCGCGTCCGTGCTCGCGGCGCGGCGCGCGGCGATGGAGCGCACGGCCGGCGGGCGGCGCACGTCGTGGATGGTGCAGCCCTTGGAATGCGCCAGCGCCGAGAGCTCGGGGTCGTCGTTCAGGAACGCGTGCAGCCCGGAGAGCACGTCCCAGCCGCGCAGCAGCGCCTCGGCGACGACGCGCCGCCACGACTCCGGCAGCGAGCCGCCCTGCGGCGCGATGCCGAGCAGGAGCGAGTCCGGATCGTGCGCGGCCGCGGCCTCGAGCCCGGCCACGACCGGGATGTCGCCGCCGACGCCGACGCAGTCGTCGCACGTGCGCCCGGCGCGGCCCGAGTCGATGACCGCCACCACCTCGCTCGTGCGATAGCGCAGCACCCCGAGCGCGGTCTTGGCGTCCATGGGCGTGAAGCTGCCCTCCGCCATCACCGCGAGGCGTCTCTGCTTTCCTAGCATGCAACCCCTCTCACGCGGCCGCGTGAACCGAGTTCCGATCCGTGGCGAGGTTCGCAGCGATGGCCCCCCGAGGGCTCAACGCAACGACTCGTACACCTCGACGTACTTGCCGACCATCTCCTCCGCTCCGAAGCGCTCGATCGCCACCCGGCGCCCGCGGCGCCCCATGGTACGCCGAAGTCCATCGTTCGCCAGCAGCTTGAGGACCGATGCCGTGTAGCCGGCCACGTGGGCCGGTTCGTGCAGGAATCCCGTGAACCCGTGCTCGACCACCTCCGGCAGCCCGCCCGCGTTGGAGCAGACCACCGGAACCTCGGCGCTCATCGCCTCGAGCGCCACGAGGCCGAAGCTCTCGGAGGAGCTCGGCAATAGGAATACATCGGCCAGCGGCAGCATCTCCTCCATGAGGTCCTGGTTGCCGAGGAACAGCACGTCCCGGTTCACGCCCATCTCGCGGGCGAGCTGCTCGGCGCCCGCCTTCTCCGGGCCGTCCCCGACCATCACCAGCTTCGCCTGCAGCCGCTTGCGAACTTCAGAGAACACTTGGATGACGACCGGTATGTTCTTGACCGGGCGGAAGTTCGAGGCGTGCATGAGCACTTTCGTGCCGGGTCCGCCCAGCCGCAGCCGGCTCGCCTTCCTGGGGGCGAACACGTGGGGGTCGACGAAGTTGTAAATGACCTCGATCGGCTTCGTGGTCCCGAACGTCGCCTCGGCCCGCTCCTTGAGGAAGCGCGACACCGCGGTCAGTCGGTCGCTCGACTGCATGCTGAACTGGGTGATGCGGAAGAACGACGGCTCCGCCCCCACCACGGTGATGTCGGTGCCGTGGAGCGTGGTCACGACGCCGAGCGAGCGCGGCAGCATGATCTGCTTGGCGAGGTAGGCGCTGGTGGCGAACGGCATCGCGTAGTGCACGTGCAGCACGTCGAGCGAGTAGTTCTCCACCACCTCCACCATCTTGGTCGCGAGCGCGAGGTTGCTCGGCGCCTCCTCGAACACCGGGTAGGCCGCGGGCGTGGCCTCGTGGAAGTAGATGTTGGGCTCGAACGTGCGCAGCCGGAACGGCAGCCGGCTGGCGATCAGGTGCACCTCGTGCCCGCGCCGCGCGAGCTCGCGGCCCAGCTCCGAGGCGACGACGCCGCTGCCGCCGAAGTGCGCGTAGCAGCTGATGCCGACCTTGAGCTTGCGCTTGCTCCCGCGGCGATGGTGCGCCGCGCGCCGGCCGCGTTCCGCCGTCGCCGCCTGCCGGCGCTCAGCCACGCGCGCTCCCGACTCCGGCGAGCAGCGCGCGCGCGTCCAGCAGCGCGAGCGGTCCGCGCACGCGATAGCCCTCGGCGTGCGTGACGCCGGCGAGCGCTCCCCAGTGACGCGCGCGTGCCTCGACGCTCTCCAGGAACCCGGGCGCGGTCAGGTACGTGGCGGGTCCCGCGGCGGGATCGAGCTGGCTCGCGTGCGCACGCAGCGCTGCCTGCCGTTTCTCCCACACCTCGCTCACGTCCACGAGCAGGTGCGGCGCGACGCCGGAGCGATGGATCGCGAACAGCACGCGCGCCGGCCGGAAGCGCTCGCCGGGCGCCTCGAAGCGCGCGAGCCCGGAGAGGTAGCAGGCGCTCGCCACGAGCGCCGAGCCCTCGACGTGATCCGGGTGCTCGTCGTGGCGGTCGGGTGCGACCACGAGCCCCGGCCGATGCTCGCGCAGGCACGCGACCACGCGGCGGAGCTGCTCCGGGTCGCGCGCGTCGATGCCGGTGTCGGGCAGCTCCAGGTTCACGCGCAGCGCCACGCCCAGCCGGGTCGCGGCCTCCGCCGCCTCGCGTGTGCGTGTCGCGACGTCGCCACGGCTCGCGCGCTCGCCGCGCGTCAGGTCCACGAGCCCGACGCGATGGCCGTGTGCGGCCAGTCGCGCGGCGAGCCCGCCGCAGGAGAGTTCGATGTCGTCCGGATGGGCGCCGAAGCAGAGTGCGTCGAGCGCCATCAGGCCTCCAGCAGGTAGTGCTCGTGCACGCCGCCCGCGGTCGCGCGCGCGTGCTCGGTGGCGAGGTCGCAGACGCCGCGCACGACGTCGCGGCCACGTCTCGCCACCGCTTCGAGCGAGGCGAGCCGGCGCTCCTGGAGCCGGTCGCCGGGCTGGAGGACGTAGCGGAGCCGGCGCCACAGCGGCTGCTCGCGGTCGAGCCGCGAACGCGCCTTGCCGAGCACGCCCTCGGCGAGCCGCGTGACCTGGAAGTCGATCTTGCCCCGCGCGGACTCCACCATCTGCGGCAGGCTGGCATCGAACCCGCGCGCCACCTCGGCGAGCCGTGCCAGCGACTGGTCCGCCGCGGCGCGCGTGGAAGCGAGCGCGCGCTGCAGCTCGCCGGGCACGTGGGCCTCGGCGAGGCGCGCGAGCACGGCGTCCGTGTGCGCCACCACCTCCCACGCGTCGCCGCCCGCGGCCTCGGCCAGTGCCACCGCGGCGGGGGGCAGCCAGGTGGCGCTGAAGCGCAGCGCGGGTGCCGCCGCGCGCACGCCGACCGCGTCGAACACTTCGCGCAGCTGTGCGAGGTAGGCGAGCTCGCCGGGCCCGCACGCCATGGCCACGGTCGGGAGCACGCCGTCCTGCACCGCGGCCCTGAGCGCCACGCTCGGCGACAACACCGCGGCGGTGCCGCGCGCGCGCGCGGCGTCCGGGGCGATCTTCTGTCGCCGGCCGTCCAGCACCTCGAACACGAACGACTCGAGCGCGGCGTCGGCGAGCACGCTGCGGCCGCCCAGCGTCTCGAGCCGGCTGCCCGCGGTGCGCACCGCCGCGTGCGCGGGATCGGCGTTGGCCAGGTAGCGCTCCAGGATCGGGCGCGCCGCGGCGCGGAACGCCGGGAGCCGTGGATCGACCACCACCAGACCGACTTCTGCGAACAGCGCGAGCCACAGCGCGCTCATCGCCTCGCCGAGGTCGCGCGCGCGCGCGAGCGAGCCACGCCACAGCTCGGCCGCGTC
>DATLUU010000382.1:0-2492 GCA_035577885.1 Verrucomicrobiia bacterium | reverse complement strand
CGGAAGCCGCCTGACCCCTCCGCCCATGTCGTTCGCGCCGTTCGTCGCGCTGGCCATCGCCGCCCCACTGGCGTGGCTGCTCATGCCGCTCGGCATCCGGCTCGCGTGGGCGATCGGCTGGGTCGATCAACCGGAGGCGCGCAAGCTGCACAAGGACGCCACCGCCGTGCTGGGCGGCGTCGTGGTGTTCGCCTCGGCGGTGATCGCCTGGGCCGTGACGCTGCGCCTCACGCCGCACTCGCCCGCCGACTGGGAGGCGTGGTACCTGCTCGCGGGCGCCGCGGTCACGCTCGGGATCGGTCTCTGGGACGACCGGTTCGGGATGCGGCCCAGCGTCAAGATGCTCGGCCAGGCGTCCGCCGCGACCATGCTCATCTCGGCCGGGCTCGTGCCGCACATCGGGCTGCCCGTGGGCATCGAGGCCGCGATCACGCTCGTGACGCTCGTGGCGCTCATGAACGCGGTCAACTTCCTCGACAACATGAACGGCATGGTGGGCGGCATCGCCCCGATCGCGTTCCTCGGCTTCGCCTGGATGTCGATCGAGCGCGGCGCGAACGGCGTCGCGGCGGCGCAGCTGGCGCTCGCGGGCGCCTGCATCGGGTTCCTGCCGCACAACTTCCCCAGGGCGCGCATCTTCCTCGGGGACGCGGGCAGCCTGTTCCTGGGGTATAGTCTCGGCGCTTCCGCGCTGACGACCATGCTGGGAGCGGCCCCAGGGTGGGGCCGGACCGGAGCGCTGCTGATCCTGGCGTACCCCGCGTTCGACATGACCTTCGTCGTGGTCACGCGCATGCGCGCGGGCCGTCCGGTGTACGAGGGCGGCAAGGACCACACCAACCACCGACTCGCGAGCGTCCTCAAATGTCCGAAGAGAACCGTGCAGCTGGTATGGGCCAGTGGGGCCGTCCTCTGCGTCGCAGGGTTAAGTATGCTGCACCTCAATCGGCCGCTGCCGACCGTCCTCCTGTGGGGCCTGTCGACGATCCTGCTCTTCTGGAGCGGGCTGCGGTTATCGTCCGTGCCGATCGTCCACAGCGCGTCCCCGGAACGCCTGGAGCGGGTGGCCCGGGAGAGGTGATCGGTGCGCCGCGCGCTTCGACCCCGCGCGCGCCGCGCGAGCCCGACGAGCACGACTTCCGCATGCGCGACCTGGTCGTGCTCATGGCGAAGGGCCTGGTGGACCATCCCGACGACGTCTCGGTGGAGATCATCGAGGCCGGTGACGGCGGCGAGCTGGAGCTGCGCGTACACGGCGACGACATGGGGCACGTGATCGGCAAGCAGGGCCGCACCGCGCGCTCGCTGCGCCTGGCGCTCGGCGCCGCGGCGGGCCGCATCGACCGCCACATGAACCTGGAGATCGCGGACTGACGCTGATCGCGATCGGCCGGCTGGGCCGTCCGCACGGCGTCGCGGGCGAGATCTACGTGGACCACTGCCCGCTCGCGCCCGAGCAACTCCTTGCCCTGGGCGTGCTCGAGTGGCGGGGCGCGAAGGGCCCCTCGCGACCGCTGACGCCGAAGCGTGCGCGGGCCGCGGTGGACCGACTGCTGGTCACTTTCGAGGGCATCCACACGCGCGAGGCCGCCGCGCCGTTCGTGAACGGCAC
Organism: Verrucomicrobiia bacterium; assembly: GCA_035577885.1. Lineage (GTDB taxonomy): Bacteria > Eisenbacteria > RBG-16-71-46 > RBG-16-71-46 > RBG-16-71-46 > JAIOPA01. The sequence continues at coordinate 880 of DATLUU010000382.1, read as the reverse complement.
GTTGTGGACCGAGAGGGCACGGCTGCCCGACCCGGGCCCGGGTGTGTCGTACGCGTTCCAGCTCACCGGCATGCGCGTCGTGGACCAGTCCGGTCGCACGCTCGGCACCGTGGCCGACGTGCTGTTCAACGCGGGTCAACCGCTCCTGCAGCTCGAGGGTCCGGAAGCCAGGCTGCTGCCCTGCCAGCCGCCGTTCATGAAGCACGTGGACGCCGAGGCCGGCGTGATCACGCTGGAGCTGCCGTCGGGATTCGACGAGCCGTAGAGCTCCTCGCCCAGGTGCAGCATGCGCGTCACCCTCGTCCCGCTCGCCATCCTCGTCGCGTCGGTGCTCCTCCCGAGCCCTGAAGCTCATGCCGCGTACGCGCAGCGCACGTTCCAGATCGGCGGCATCGTCACCGACATTCCCGCGGACACCACGCTGCTTCAACGCATCAGCGACGCGGGCATCGACTGGGTGTCGTGGTACGGATGGCACTACGCGACGCTTCCGGGCGCGGCGGACGTCACCGCCCGGGCGGAGGAGCTGCGGACACACCATGCCGGCTTTGCGATGAAGGTGCTCGCGTTCTACAAGGCCGATCCCGGCGACCCGCCGCGACTTGCACCCGGTCGGTTGTTCCTCAATCGCGACCACGCACCGTCCCGCGCCGACATCGACTCCACCCTGTCCCCGACGCACGGCATCGACGGACCGTCGACGCTCGGCTATGCGATCTGGGACGAGCCCGACACGAACGATGCGCTCGCATTCACGAACATCGGCCTCATCAGCCGCTGGATCGCCGCCAACCCGAACTCCGCGAACAAGCTCGCATTCACGAACCTCTTCAGCTCCAGCATCCGCGCGCAGGCCGTGCCCGACGCGAGCTTCTCGGCC
>DATLUU010000381.1:0-2722 GCA_035577885.1 Verrucomicrobiia bacterium | reverse complement strand
CCCACCGCCTCGGCGAGCTGGCTCACGCTCCGGTCCTCGCCCGAGAGCATCAGCACGAGCAGATCGAACCGCCTGGGCGCGGCCAGCGTGGCGAGCGCTCCTCGCAGTCTGTCGGCGCGGATGTTCATTGCATGACCATGCATATCATGTCCGGAGCATTGACCGCAATCCCGCATCGTTGCTAACGTTCAGCGCCCTCCCAAACGAGCCCCCACCATGACTCCTCACGAGCTTTCCGTCCTCGACACGCCGGCCCCGAGCTTCTTCGGGCTGAGCCGCGACCGCCTCCGCGAGTCGCTGCTCGGCCACGGCGTGCCCGGATTCCGGGCGGAGCAGATGTACTCGTGGGTCTACCAGAAGCACGTGCGCGACCCGCTCGGCATGACCAACCTGCCGCTGGCGTTCCGCCGCTCGCTGCCGGGGATCTGCGACCTGGCGCTTCCGGAGACGGCGTCGGTGCACAAGAGCCCCGATGGGAACACGCACAAGTTCGTGTTCCGGCTCGCCGACGGCGCGCGCGTCGAGAGCGTGAGCATGCGCACGCCCAGGCGCCTCACGTTCTGCATCTCGAGCCAGGTGGGCTGTGCGCTGGGTTGCACGTTCTGCGCCACCGGCCTGATGGGCTTGAAGCGCAACCTGCGCGCGCACGAGATCATGGCGCAGGTGATGGCCATGGGCGAGTTCCACGGCTGGCACGACGACCGCTTCAACATCGTCTACATGGGCATGGGCGAGCCGCTCGCCAACCTCGCCGCGGTGAGCGAGAGCATCCGCGTGCTGCACGATGAGCACGGACTGAATCTCGGCGCGCGGCGCGTCACCGTGAGCACGAGCGGCCTGGTGCCGCAGATCCGCGAGCTGGCGAAGCTCGACCTGCAGCTGGGCCTCGCGGTGTCGCTGCACGCCACCACGGACGAGCTGCGCGACCAGCTGGTGCCCGTCAACAAGCGCTGGCCGATCCGCGAGCTCCTGGACGCGGCGAAGGAGTACGGCCACTCCGTAGGCCGGCGCGTCACGCTCGAGTACACGCTCCTCGGCGGCGTCAACGATTCGCTGGACGACGCCGACCGGCTCGCGGCGTTCGCGCGCGAGCTGCCGAGCAAGGTGAACCTGATCCCGTACAACCCGGTGCCCGGGCTCGAGTGGAAGCGTCCGAGCCGGGAGGCGATCGATGCCTTCGCGGCGCGGCTCATGCCGCACGCGCCCGCGGTGACCGTGCGCCACACGCAGGGCGGCGAGATCTGGGCCGCGTGTGGCCAGTTGGGTGGGCTGACGCCGTAGCTCGCGAACGCTCGAGCCGTGCTCGGGCGTTTTCCGAAGGGCTTGGTAGTCTCGCGCCGTGCCCGCCTCACTCTCGCTGCGCGCCCGGCTCTTCCTCGCGCTCCTCTCGCTCGCGCTCGTTCCCACGCTGCTGTTCGCGTGGTTCACACTGGTGCAGCTGCACGCGGCGACGTCGCGCTGGTACCAGTCGGGCGTGGAGAAGGCGCTCGGCGCGGCGATCGAGACCAACCGCACCACGCTGACGCGGCTCGAGGCGATCGCCATGGAGCGCGCCGACTCGTGGGCGACGACGCTCAACGGCATCGAGGCCGACCCGGCGCAGCGCACCACCATGCGCACCGAGCTGCGCGAGTCCGGTCTCGATTTCGGTCAGGTCTACGAGCGCGATTCGCTGGCGTGGCGCCTGACCGCCACGGTGGTGCCGCTGGGCGTGCTCGCCGCCACCTCGCCCGAGCTGGGCGACTCGATCCCGCCGGCGATGTCCGGCGACCGGCTGATCCGCACCTCGTCGGGCATCCTCGCGGCGGTGGCACCGGTGCGCGACGGCGTCGCGCTCGTCGCCGGCGTGCGCTTGAACCCGGGCTACTGGGAGCAGCTCGGCCAGATCCGCGAGGCGAGCGAGTTGTACCGGCGCGTGGTCGTGCTCGTGGACCTCCAGCGCCAGCGCGTGTGGCTCACGATCGTGGCGCTGGTCCTGGTGATCGCGGTCGGCGCCGCGCTGCTCGCGCGCGCGCTCGCGGGCGGCATGACGCAGCCGCTGTCCCGGCTGGCCACGGCTTTGGAACGTGTGGAAGACGGCGCCGCGCAGGAGCGACTCACGGAGACGGGGCCGCGCGAGCTGGCGTCGCTCGCCGCCTCGTTCAACGCCATGACCGCGCGCCTGACCGAGGCGCGCAGCGCGCTCGCGCGCGCCGAGCGCGAGGCGGCGTGGCGCGACATCGCCCGCCGCATGGCGCACGAGCTCAAGAATCCGCTCACGCCCATGTCGCTCTCGATCCACCGGCTGCAGAAGCGCTTCGAGCTGGTGCCCGAGTCCGAGCGGCGCGCGGTGCGCGAGAGCATGGACGCGCTGCTCCAGGAGATCGGGCACCTGACCCGGCTCGCGGACTCGTTCTCGCAGTACGCGCGCATGCCCGAGCCGCAGGAGGAGCCGCTCGACCTCTCCGAGCTGGCGCGCAGCTGCGGCGCGCTGCACGAGGTCCAGGACGTGGTGCTGCGCATCGCGGCCGATGCGCCGCTCCCGGTCCGGGGCGACCGGTTGATGTTGTCGCGCGTGGTGCATAACCTGCTCGTCAACGCCTGCGAGGCGAGCCCGCCGCGCAGCATCGTCGAGCTGGAGACGGGGCGCGACGGCAGCGAGGCGTGGGTGGAGGTGCGCGACCGCGGGACCGGGCTCGATCCCGCGCTCGCCGGGCGCGTGTTCGAGCCGTACGTGAGCACG
>DATLUU010000380.1:0-4557 GCA_035577885.1 Verrucomicrobiia bacterium | reverse complement strand
CCTTCTGCGTCGGCTCCGCCAGCGAGCTCCCCGGCTGGGGCGCGCCGTTCGGCGACACGCTCGTGGCCGGTCTCGGCGCCGGCGACGCCGACGGCGACGGCTTCCCCGAGGTGCTGGTGCAGACCATCCACGGCCGGCTCGCCTTCCTGAACGCCAGCGGGCATCCCTCGCCCGGCTGGCCGCGCGCGGGTTCGCCGGAGAGCTTCGTCACCAACACGCCGCCGCTCGCCATGGACGTGACCGGCGACGGCCGCCCCGAGGTCGTGGCGCTCAATGCCAGTGGCGTGATCGCCGCGCTCGACGGCCAGGGCCACACGCCCGAGGGCTGGCCGCTCGCGACCGGCGTGGGCTGCGCGGGAACCACGGTCGCGGCCGACCTGGACGGCGACGGCACGCCGGAGATCGTGGCGCCCGACCGCTTCAACAAGCTCTATGCTTACTCGGTGCCCGGAACGCTCGCGCCGCCCGCCACGTCGTGGACCATGCTCGGCGGCGACGCCGGCCGCACGTGCTCGCTCGCGCCGGCCGCCACGAGCAGCCCGGGCGCACCCACGGCCGGCCCGCTCGTCTCCGGCTCGTTCAAGGCCTATCCCAACCCCGCGCGGCGGAAGCCCGTCCAGTTCGCCTACCAGCTGACCGAGGACGCCTCGGTCGAGTTCGACATCCTGGACACGTCGGGCCACCAGGTCGCGCACTGGACGCGGAGCGGCCGGCGGAGCGACAACTACGAGACCTGGGACCCCTCCGGGGTGCCGGCGGGACTCTACGTGGCGCGCGTGCGATTCTCCGGCCCCGGAGATTCGCGCACCGAGTCCGTCCCGCTGGGGATCCTGCGATGAGCTGTTGGAAGGGGGCCGCCTGCCTGGTGATCGCGGGCGCGTTCGTGCCGTGCACGGCGCGATGCGCCGAGCCGCCGCGCCTGCTCGCCGAGCGCATCTCGGTCTCGCTCACCGAATCACCGGCGCCCGCGAAGCTCGCAGGACGTTCGCGCGATCCGTTCCTGCTCACCTCGGAGCTGGCTCCCGCGGTACTGCAGGGTGCGAAGGACGTGCCCGAGCTGTGGCTCGCCCAGCGCTCGATCGACCGCCAGTGGGGGCCGTCGGACGACAGCACGTACAAGACCGTCGACATCCCGGGCTACAAGTCGGAAGGCTGGGCGATGATGATGTCCGCTGCGGTCCCGGGCACGGGCCAGCTCTACGTGGGTGAGGCGAGCGGCTGGCTGTTCCTCGTTGCCGAGGTCGCCGGCTGGACCGGGCACTTCCTGGTGCACGATCGCGCCCAGGGCCTGAGCCACGACGCCGCCAACTACGTCGGCGATCCCACCGACAGCTCGTCGACGTGGTCGTTCGCGCGCTACACCGCCGCCACCGGCGGCGAGGCGACGCAGCTGGAGACGTTGTGGATGCACGACCGCGACGCGTTCTACCAGGCGCTCGCCACCGACGCGCAGTTCAAGGACGGCTTCAAGGGTCCGGACCAGGTGGCGACGTACAGCACCTACTCGGACATCCGCCAGTCCTCGCAGGATCGCTTCAAACAGGTGCACTACCTCGACGTGGCGCTGCTCCTGAACCACGTCGTCGCCGCGTTCGACGCGCTGCGCGCGGCACGGGCGCACAACGTGCCGCTGCAGAGGAACATGGACCTGAAGCTGGGCGGCGGCCTCAAGCACGGCCAGCCCGAGCTGCACGCGACGCTCACGAGGAGGTTCTGAGCGTGGCTTCCCTGCTTGCCGCGATGAGCCTGGGTTGCGCGCTGGCGGTTCCCGGCGCACCCGCGGGGCCGACCGGATTCGAAATGACGTCGTTCGCTGCGACCTCGCCCGTGGTGACGTCGTCCGCGCCGCTCGACCTGGGCGACCACCCGATGGTGTCGCGACTCGTGCTCGCCACCGGCTCCATCACCGCGCCGCGTGAGCCGTCCAAGTCCAAGCCCAAGAAGCATGGCAAGGCGCAGGAGGGAGCACCCGTCGACGAGAACGCCGGCCTGGGGCCCGAGCGCGCGCAGATCCTGCTCCGCTCGCTCACGCTGCCGGGCTGGGGCCAGGCGACGCTGGGCCTCAATGGCAGCGCCAAGGTGTTCCTGGTGCTCGAGGCCGGGATCTGGGGCTCGTACATCGCGTTCCGCGTCCAGGAAGCCCAGCGCACGGAATCCTACCTGCGCACGGCGCGGCTCGCGGCAGGCATCGACCTGAGCCAGCAGGACGACGAGTTCCGGCGCATCGTGGGCGCGTTCGCGAGCAGCGAGGAGTACAACCTGCTCGTGGTCACGCGCGATGCCGCGAACCTCTACCTCTCGGACCCGAACCACCAGGACCTCGCGAGCTACCGCGCCTACATCGAGCAGCACTCGCTCAAGGGTGACATGTCCTGGCAGTGGTCGGACGAGGGCTCGTTCGACCGCTACGGCAGCCAGCGGAAGTCGGCGCAGAAGGCGGGCCTGCGCTCCAACACGGCGCTGGCGCTCGCGGTCGCGAACCGGCTGGTGAGCGCGCTCCATGCCGCGCGCGCCGCGGGCCGCATGCACGCGGGAGCGCCCCAGGGCTGGCGTCTCGACCTGGATCCGGACCCGACCTCACCGGGAGCGTTCCGGGCAGCGCTCAGCACGAACTTCTGAGGTCCAACGTGCGCCTCTCCCGGGCGTTCGTGCTCGCCACGGGGCTGCTCGCGGCCGCGGCGTTCGCGCGTGCGGGTTCGACCCCGGATTCCACGCGCACGCCGGCCGCCGACAGCGCCGCGGCGCCCACCGACACCGCCCACGCCGGCGTTGCCCGCGGCTGGCGGCTCCGTGAGCTGTCGGCGATCGAGGGCGACGGCGCGCACCCGCTCGTGGAACCCGACGGCGTGCTCTCGGACGCGTTCGGCCACATCTGGGTGAGCGACGCATCGCTCCACAAGCTCCGGCGCTGGCGTGCGGACGGCGTGCCGCTGGACGAGACCGGCGCGCTCGGGAGCGAGCCGACGCAGTTCCGCCGCCCGGGCGCGCTCGCGCGCGTGGGCGCACTGGGCGTGGCCGTACTGGACGTCGAGAACCGCCGCGTGAGCACCTACGACCACAACCTGCGGCTGCTCTCGATCGCCGTGGACCTGGCGTCGACGGACCTCGAGTCGCGCGCCGGCAGCGTGCGGCCGCTCTCGCTCGCCTCGGACCGCGGCGGCGCGCTCTACGTGGTGGACGCGGAGCGCGATCGTATCCTGGTGTTCGACTACGCGGGAGCGTTCCAGCGCGAGGTGGGCGGCTACGGCGGACGCTCCGGCAGCTTCAGCGGCCTGACCGGCGTGGCGGTGACCGCTCGCGGTCGCATCGTCACCGTCGAACGCCCGCGCCCGCGCTCGAAGAAAGCGGATCCCAGCGACAGCACGCTCGCCCGCGCGCGCATCCAGTGGCTCGAGGCCGGTGGCCGCCTGATCACGTCGGTGTGGTCGCCGCCGCTGGCGTCGGGCCCCTCGGAGCTGTCGGTGGCGGTGGCCGTGGATGCGATCGGGAGGGTGGCGATCGCCGGCGAGCGCTCGGGCGAGGTGTTCGTGCTCTCGCCCGAAGGCGCGCCGATCGCGCGCCTGACCGGGCTTTCCTCGCCGCGCGCGCTGGCGTTCGCGGACGACGGCACGTTGCTCGTGGCCGAGACGGGCGCCGCCCGCGTGCGCCGCTGGACGCTGGAGCCCGAGAGGACGGACTGAGCCGTGGGGCGTCGTACCCATTCCGTGGCCGCGGTGCTCGTCGCCTGCGTGTTCGCCGCGGCTGCCGGGCAGGCGCGTGCGGCACCCGCGGCCGACACGCGCGCGCAACGCGATCCTTCCTGCACCGTGTTCCCGATCGTTCCCACGTCGGGCGCGGCGCTGATGCGGCTGCCGCGGGGCTTCATCCGCGCCGGCAGTGACTCGGTGTGGAGCCGACAGGGCGGCTGGGTGCGAGATCGCGACTACCGGCTCGACCGGCTGCGCGGCGACCTGCGACTGCTGCGCACCTGGGCGCCGGGCGAGACGCTGTGGGTGAGCGTGTGCGGGCTCCTCGCGCCCCCCGGGCTCGAGTACTCGCGACAGGTGTACCAGCCCGCGCGTCCCGTGGGCGCGATCGACACCGGGGCCACCGCGGGTGCCGCGGGTGCCATGCCCGCGACCACGCGGCCCGCGACCGGGCGCGATCCCTCGACCGCGCCCAGCGGCTCGGCGCTCGCGGTCAACGGCAACAAGACGCTGGCGGTGGAGTTCGGCTCGGCGCAGGACGCGGCGTTGCGACAATCCCTGGACCTGTCGTTGAGCGGCCGCATCTCGCCGGGCGTGGAGATCACCGGTGTCTTGAGCGATCGCGACACGCCGCTCTCCGCGGCGGGCGCCACGCAGGACCTGCAGTCGCTCGACCGCGTGCTCGTGGAGGTGAAGGCGAAGGACGGCGCGGGCGCACTCGGCGACATCCCGGTCACGCTCACGCGGAGCGAGTTCGGCCGGCTCGAGCGGCGCGTGCAGGGTGTGGCGGGCGAGTGGCACCCGGGCGATCTCTCGGTGCGCGCCGCCGCCGCGGGTGCGCAGGGCGAGTACAACCGCCTCCAGTTCGTGG
>DATLUU010000379.1:0-15996 GCA_035577885.1 Verrucomicrobiia bacterium | reverse complement strand
CTCAGTACTTGCCTTCGCCAGCGGCCTCGCCGCGCACGATCTTGACGCCCGCGGATGCACCGAGCCGCGTCGCGCCCGCAGCCACCATCTTCTCCGCGTCCTCCTTGGTGCGCACGCCGCCCGAGGCCTTGACGCCCATCTCCGGGCCCACGGTCTCGCGCATCAGCTGCACGTCCTCGACCGTGGCGCCGCCGCCGGCGAAGCCGGTGCTGGTCTTCACGAAGTCCGCGCCCGCAGCCTTGGCGAGCGTCGAGCCCATCACCTTCTCGTCGCGCGTGAGCAGCGCGGTCTCGAGGATGACTTTTACCAGAGCGCGGCCTGCGGCCGCGCTCACCACGCCAAGGATGTCCTGCTCGACGAGCGCGTAGTCGCGGGACTTCAAGGCGCCGATGTTGATCACCATGTCCACTTCCTCGGCGCCCTGCTCGATCGCGCGCCGCGTCTCGTAGGCCTTGATGTCGGGGAGGTGCGCGCCCAGGGGGAAGCCGATCACCGTGCACACCTTGACGCCGCTGCCACGCAGCATCTCGCGGCAGAGCGCGACCCAGTTCGGGTTCACGCACACGCTGGCGAAGCAGAACTGGGCCGCCTCGCGGCAGAGTTGCTCCACTTCTTCCCGCGTCGCATCGGGCTTGAGGAGCGTGTGGTCGATCAGGCTCGCGAGCCCGTCGGAGGCCGGGCAATAGCCCATCGTCGCCACGACGCGCGAGGCGCCAGCGGCGGCGAGCAGCCGCGTCTCCTCGGGGCCGCGCACGCCGGCCACGCCCCAGTTGCGGCAGCGCTCGCACGTGGTCGGGTCGTGGACGACCGCGCCCGGCGCCAGTCCCTGCACCGGCGAGGGAGCCGCGTGCGCGGTGTGCGGCGCGGCGGGCGCGACCGCAGCGGAGCGCTGGATCGCGGCCATCACCTGGCGCGTGATCAGCTCGACGAGATCGTCGCGCTCGGCGCTCACAGCCGCTTCCTGCCGTGGTCCATGAAGTCGAACAGGTTCGGGAGCAGCGCCGAGAGCCGCTTCCTGAACAGGCGGCCGCGCGTGTCGCGCCAGTACACCCACATCGACGGCGAGAACTCGGCCAGCACCTGACGGCACCCGCCACACGGCGGCGCGCCCTGGCCCGTGCGCGCGGTCACGGCCACGGCGGCGAACTCCTTCTCGCCCTCGCTCACGGCCTTGAACACCGCCGTCCGCTCCGCGCAGCACGTGAGCCCGAACGAGGCGTTCTCCACGTTGCAGCCGTGGTAGACGCGGCCCGAGGCGCCGAGCAGCGCCGCGCCCACGGCGAAGCGCGAGTAGGGTGAGTAGCTCGCCTCTCGCGCCTTCATCGCCTCGCGCATCAGCGCTTCCGGCGTCACCTTGGCGCGGGGCGCGCTCACGCCCGCAGCTCCGAGAGGAAGCTCTCCCCTGCGCGCGGCGCCGTGACCGAGAACAGCTCGGCGAGCGTCGCGCCCAAGTCCGCGAACGTGGCGCGCGTGCCCAGGTCCGCACCGTCCCGCACGCGCGGCCCGGCCGCGAGCAGCGGCGTGTACTCGCGCGTGTGGTCGGTGCCGGGCGTCGTCGGGTCGTTTCCATGATCGGCGGTGACCCACGCCATCTCGTCGCCGCGCAGCCGGTCGACCAGTCGGCCGAACGTGGCGTCGAAGCGCTCGAGCGCGGCGGCGAAGCCGGCGGGGTCGTTCCGGTGCCCGTACTGCGTGTCGAAATCCACGAGGTTCGCGAACACCAGTCCCTCTCCCGCGCGCTTCACCAGGTCCAGCAACACCGCCTCGCCCTCCTCGTTGCTGGTCGTGTGGATGGCGTCCGAGACGCCATGCCCCGCGAACAGGTCGTCCACCTTGCCGACCGTGACCACGCGCCGTCCGGCATCCACCAGCCGGTCGAGCACGGTGGGCGACGGCGGCGCGAGCGAGAAGTCGCGCCGGCGGCTCGTGCGCCGGTAGTGCCCCGGCGCGCCCTCGAACGGCCGCGCGATCACCCGCCCCACGGCGTGCGGACCGGTCAAGAGGTCGCGCGCAGCGCGACAAGCTGCATAGAGCTGCTCGATCGGCACCGTCTGCTCGTGGGCCGCCACCTGGAACACCGAATCCGCCGAAGTGTACACGATGAAGCGCCCCGTCTCCTGATGCTCGGCGCCGAGCCGCGCGATGATCTCGGTGCCCGAGGCGGCCACGTTGCCGATCCAGCCGCGCTGCACGCGCTCGCTCCAGCGGTCGAGCAGCGGCTTGGGGAAGCCATCGGGATAGGTCGGGAACGGCTGCGCGAGTGCCAGCCCCATCATCTCCCAGTGTCCGGTGGTGCTGTCCTTCCCCGCGCTCTTCTCGGCGAGGCGCGCTCGCGCGCCTCGCGGTGCCAACGTCGGCCGCACGCCCGGCAGCGGCAGCAGGTTCCCGAGGCCGTGCGCCTCGAGCGCCGGGAGTGCGAGCTTTCCCGCGTGCTCGGCCACGTGCAGCAGCGTGTTCGCGCCGGCATCGCCGTAGCGATCCGCATCCGGGAGCGCGCCGATGCCGACGCCGTCGAGCACGATCAGGAACACTCTCAAGCGTTCACGCCTCGGCCTTCGCGTCGCGACGGCGCAGGTAGTCGGTGACGGGCGCCGACCAGTCGGCGCGCTCGCCGATCAGCGTCGAGACGCGGACGGGATGGTCCTGGCGCACGTAGAGCCTGGTCACGCGCTTGCCGATCGTGCACAGGATCTCGTAGGCAAGGGTCTCGCTTCCTTGCGCCACCTCTTCAACGGGCAGCGATACGCCGCCCTGCTCGCCGAAGAGCACCACCTCGTCGCCCACGGCGACGTCGGGCACATCGGTGACGTCCACCATCGTCAGGTCCATGGTGACGCGGCCCATGATCGGCGTCCGCTGTCCGCCCACGAGCATGTGGCCGCGATTCGAGAGCAGCCACGAGTAGCCGTGCCCGTATCCCACCGGCACCACGCCCACGCGCGTCGGGCGCTTCGTCGTGAACTGGCGCGCGTAGCTCACGTGCGCGCCCGCGGGCAGGTCGCGCACCTGCACGAGCCGGCTCCGGAACGACATCACCGGCTCGAGCGGCAGCCGCGCCTCGTCGCGCGAGGGATGGAGCCCGTATGCCACGAGCCCGACGCGCACCCAGTCGTAGAGCGCGCCGGGCACGTTCATCGTCCCCGCGCTGTTCGCGGCATGTACACGAGGCGGCTTCAGGCCACGCGCCTCGAGGCGCGCAAGCAGCGCGTCGAACCGGCTCACCTGCTCGCGCGCGTACGAGAGGTCGCTGCCGTCGGCATCCGGGAAGTGCGTGTAGAGGCTCGCGAGCCGCAGGCCCGGCAGCGCGCACGCCTCGGCAAGGAACTCCTCCGCCTCTTCCAGGTGCACGCCGGTGCGTCCCATGCCGGTGTCCACCTCGACGTGGAAACGCACCGGGCGCTCGGCCTGGATGGCCTCGTCCGAGAGCGAGCGCGCGAAGCTCAGGTCGCAGACCGAGGGATCGACCTGGTGCTCGACCGCCTCCGGGATCTCGCCCGCGAGCAGCGGCGACATCGCCATGATCGGGAGCCGGCTGCCGGAGCGCCGGAGCTGCATGCCCTCGAGCAGTGTGGCGACGCCCAACTGCGTCACCCCCTCGCGCTCGGCCGCGGCGGCCATGTCGGCGGCGCCATGGCCATAGGCGTCGGCCTTCGCCACCAGCAGCACCTCGCGGCCGGGGCCGATGTGGCGGCGGATCGCCCGCAGGTTCGCGGCGAAGCGGTCGAGGTCCACTTCGACCCATGTCGAAACGGGCATCGGCACGACGCTGGTCTCCGGGCCGGGCTTCGTTGGCGTAGACTGCGCCGGGTTTCCCCGGTGAGAGCCGCACGAAGCCGTGCTTCGAGCGCTGGCCGGGCATCCTAGCGGTACCCCTTCACGAATCGCCAGCCGCGGACCGCGGAGGCCGCGATGCACCGTTTCCGGCCACCCCAGCCACGTCGCGTGCGGCGCCGGCCTGTGAGCGCTGCATGACCCCGGTGCTCATGCGCGATCTCTGGTTCGCCGCGGCCTCGGGCATCGCCATCGCCGCGGCCTGCGGGCTGCGCGCGTTCCTGCCACTCCTCGCGCTCTCGCTCGGCGTGCGCTTCCACCTCGTGCACGTGGACCAGGCCGCGGCGTGGATCGCGAGCACGCCGGTGGTGGTGACGCTGGCGTGGGCGGCCGCGCTCGAGATCGCCGCCGACAAGGTGCCCGCGATCGATCACCTGCTGGACCTGGTCGGAACCGGGCTTCGACCCGCCGCAGCGGCACTCGCGGCCTGGTGCACGTTCGAGGGCCTCCACCCCGCGCTCGCGATCGCCGCGGCACTCGTCCTCGGCGGCGGTGCGATGGGCCTCCACGTGGCCAAGGCGAAGGTGCGGCTCGGGAGCAGTATGCTGACCATGGGAGGTGCCAACCCGGTGCTGTCCTTCGTCGAGGACGCGATCGCCGGCGGCATCTCCGCTCTGGCATTGCTCGCGCCCATCGCCGCGGTGGTGGCGGCGGGCATGGTGGTGTGGGTCCTGCGCCGCATGTTCAGGGCGCCGAGGTGGCGATGACGGTGGTGACGACGCGCACGGCTCCCGTGGGTCTCGATGCGATCTTCCGCCCGCGATCGGTGGCGGTGATCGGCGCCTCGCGCCGCCCCGGCTCGATCGGGGCCGCGATCTTCAAGAACCTGCTCGCGCACGGTTTCGACGGACCGGTCTATCCCGTGAACCCGACCGCGGGCGTGGTGCAGTCGGTGCTCGCGTGGCCGAGCGTGTCCGCGATCCCCGGCGACGTGGACCTGGCGGTGATCGTGGTGCCCTCCGCCCAGGTGCTGGCGGCGCTCGAGGAGTGCGGGAAGAAGGGCGTCAAGGGCGCGGTGGTGATCAGCGCCGGCTTCAAGGAGACCGGGCCCGAGGGCGCCGAGCGCGAGCGCGCGCTGCGCGACTGCGCGCGCCGGTACGGCATGCGCCTCGTGGGCCCGAACTGCCTCGGCGTGCTGAACACCGTGGACGGCATGGGCCTCGATGCCACGTTCGCGCCCGCCTGGCCGCCGTCGGGGCCGGTCGCGTTCTCGTCGCAGAGCGGCGCGCTCGGGCTCGCGATCCTCGAGACCGCGGGCGCGCTGGGGCTCGGCATCTCGCAGTTCGTGAGCGTGGGCAACAAGGCCGACGTCTCGGGCAATGACCTGCTCGAGTACTGGGAGAAGGATCCCGCGACGCACGTCATCCTCCTCTACCTCGAGTCGTTCGGGAACCCGCGCCGGTTCACGCAGATCGCGCGCCGCGTCGGCCGCCTGAAGCCGATCGCCGCCGTGAAGAGCGGCCGCACGAGGGCGGGCGCGCGCGCCGCGTCGAGCCACACCGGCTCGCTCGCGGGCGCCGACACCGCCGTGGACGCGCTCTGCCACCAGTCGGGCGTGATCCGCACCGACACGATCGAGGAGTTGTTCGACGTGGCGATGCTGCTCGCGAACCAGCCGCTCCCCTCCGGCCGGCGCATCGGCATCGTCACCAACGCCGGCGGGCCCGGGATCATGGCGACCGACGCCTGCGAGTCCCAGGGCCTGGAGCTGCCGTCGCTCGCGGAGTCCACGGTGGCGGCGCTCCGCTCGTTCCTCGCCCCCGAGGCGAGCACCCGGAACCCGGTGGACATGATCGCGTCGGCGACGGCGGAGTCGTTCGAGAAGACCGTGCGGCTCGTGATGCTCGATCCGAACATCGACGCCGTGCTCGCCATCTACGTGCCGCCCATCGTCACCACGCCGATCGAGGTGGCGCAGGCCATCGTGCGCGGCTCGCGGGTGGCGTCGGCGGAGCTGGGGATGAAGGGCGAGAAGCCGAAGCCGATCCTCACCTGCTTCATGGGCGCGCACGGCGTGCCCGAGGGATTGCGCTCGCTGCACGAGGGGAACATCCCGTCCTACCCGTTCCCCGAATCCGGCGTGCGCGCGCTCGCGCGCGTCCGGCGCTACGCGAAGTGGCGCTCGGAGCCAGAGGGCCGCGAGGTGCACTTCGACAGCATCGACCTCGTATCGGTGCGCTCCACGGTGAACGCCGCGCTCGCACGCGCGAAGGACGGCGCCAGCGAGTGGCTGAACCCCGAGGAGACGCGCGCTCTGCTCACCGCCACCGGCATCCCCGTGGCGCCCGTCGAGCTGGCGCGCACGGCGGGCCAGGCCGGCGTGCTCGCCGCGCAGATGGGTTTCCCGGTGGCGGTGAAGCTCGCGTCCTCGACGCTCACGCACAAGAGCGACGTGGGCGGCGTCGTACTCGGCCTCGAGAACGAGGAGCAGGTGCGGCGCGCGTTCGCGGACATCGGCCGGCGCCTGGACGAGCGCGGCCTGCGCGCGCAGATGGAGGGCGTGACCGTGCAGCCCATGATCCCCGACGGCGTCGAGGCCATCGTCGGCATGACGCAGGATCCGTCCTTTGGACCGGTCCTCATGTTCGGCCTCGGTGGCGTGTACGTGGAGCTGCTGCGCGACGTCACGTTCAACGTCGCGCCCGTCACCGACAAGGACGTGCGCGAGATGCTGACCTCGGTACGCGGCGCGAAGCTGCTCGAGGGCTGGCGCGGCGCGCCGGCCGTGGATCGCGCGGCGCTGGAGGACGCGATCCTCCGGCTGTCGCAGCTCGTGGGTTCGGTGCCGGAACTGGCCGAGCTGGACCTGAACCCATTGAAGGTCCTGCCCGGGGCGCGCGGCTGCGTGGTGGTGGACGCGCGCATCGCCGTGCGCCGCGCCTGAGCCTCCCCGCACGCGGCGCGCGGAACCGCTACTCTCTGCGCATGACCGACGCCGAACGTGACGCCTTCGCCAGGCTCCTCGCCGTCTGCCGCCGCCTGCGCGGCCCCGACGGCTGTCCCTGGGACAAGAAGCAGACGCTCGAGAGCATGACGCCCTACCTGACCGAGGAGGCCGCCGAGGCCGTGGAGGCGATCGGCAACGGCGACAGGGACCATTCCGCCGAGGAGCTGGGCGACCTCGCGTTCCTGGTGCTCTTTTGCCTCGAGCTGACCGGCGAGCGCTGGCAGGTCGGGATCGCGGAAGCCCTCGATCGCGCCGCCGACAAGCTCATCCGTCGCCACCCTCACGTCTACGGGGACGCGAAGGTCGCCGACGGCGACGCCGCGTACCGGCAGTGGCAGGAGATCAAGCAGGCGGAGAAGAAGGGCGCCAAGCCCTCCCTGCTCGGCGAGCAGCCGAAGGGGCTGCCCGCGCTCACCGCGGCGTTCCGGCTCCAGGAGAAGGCTGCCGCCGTGGGCTTCGACTGGCCAACGCCCGAGGGCCCGCTCGCCAAGGTGCGGGAAGAGACCGAAGAGGTGGCGCAGGCGATCGCCGGCGACACCACGCCCGAGCTCGCTCGCGAGCTGGGGGACCTGCTGTTCGCGGTCGTGAACCTGTCGCGCAAGCTGGGCGTCGACCCCGAGCGCGAGCTGCGCGCCACCCTGCATCGCTTCCGCGAGCGGTTCGTGCACATCGAGCAACGCCTGGCCGAGAGCGGCCGGAGCCCGTCGCAGTCCGACCTCGAGGAGATGGACGTGCTGTGGGAGGAGGCGAAGCGGCTCACGCGCACCTCCGCCCCGGCCACGAAGACGCCATGACCGAAACCACCACCGACAAGGGCCGCGAGGCGGCGCTGTTCCTGCAGCTCGTTCTGGGATTGCAGCAGGCCGCCATGGTGGCGCTCGGCAAGCTCATGAACCCGATGAGCGGGAAGATCGAGCGCAACCTCGAGGGCGCCCGCAACACCATCGACACGCTGGCCGCGATCGAGGCGCGCACCCGCGGGAACCTGGAGAGCGACGAGCAGCGCGTGCTGACCCAGGTCCTCACGGATCTTCGGATGAACTACCTCGACGAGGTGAAGAAGGGCTGAACCGGCGCGGCAGGCTTGCTATCCTTACCGTGCATCCTTGGATCCACCTACCCCTGCGCTGGAAGGAGGCCCTCCCCGATGGGCCAGTCCGGTCGTTTCCAGCGGGGGCCGCGCCGCCCGGCGGCCCTCGCTGTGCTCCTGCTCACCGTTGCCGCGCCCGTGCTGCTCGCGACCGCCTCACCCGTGCGGGCCGCCGTCTTCATCAACGAGATCTTCCCGAACCCGGTGGGCGTCGAGACGGGCCCGATGGAGAAGGTCGAGATCTACAACTCCGGCCCCGGCTCCGTGGACATGACCGGCTGGGGCATCGACGATGCGGTCACGATCACCACCACCGCGGTGCGGGCGCGCATCCCCGAGGACCTGGACCCGACCTGCTCCACCAGCGCGATCATCGGCCCGGGGGAGTTCCGGGTGGTGATGATGTCGCCGGGCTCGGCGGTGCTCAACAACGGCGGGGATGACGTGTACCTCGTCTCCAACCGCCTCTTGAACGCCACGGTCGTCCAGCTCGTCACCTACCCGGCCACGCCGGGCGAGGGCGTGTCGTGGGCTTGCATCCCGAACGGGACCACGTCGTTCGCGTTCCGCGCGTCCACGCTGTGCGCCAGCAACGGCGGCGTGGTGGGCGACGTGACGCCGCCCGGCACCGTGGCCGACCTCGTCGCGGCCCCGGGACAGTTCCCGGGCGAGATCCGGCTCACGTGGACGGCCCCTGGCGACGACGGTGCCGCGGGCACGGCGAGCGCCTACATCATCAAGGTGTCGCACGCCACGCTCAACGCGGGCAACTTCGACGCCGCCGCCGACCTCGACCACTGGATCGCCGAGCCGCCGCCGCTCGCCGGCGCCTCCGCCGAAACGCTGTTCGTGTTCGGGCTGAACCCCGATTCCACGTGGCACTTCGCGCTCGAGGCCAGCGACGAGGTGCCGAACACGAGCGCCATCTCGAACGACGCGAGCTCCGCGCCGCTCCCCGGAGCGCTCCTGAACCCGAACCTCGGCTACTCGACGTATTTCGGCAACCTCCACTCGCACACGAGCTACTCGGACGGCCAGCAGACGCCCGCCGACGCGTACGCCTTCGCGCGCGGCACGGCGCCCACGCCGCTCGACTTCCTCGCCGTGACCGAGCACAACCACCTGAGTGCCGGCATGCACCTGGCGAGCTACGCGCTGTTGCGCAGCCAGGCGGCCGCCGCGAACGACGACGGCTCGTTCGTGGCGATCAGCGGCCAGGAGTGGGGCATCATCTCCAGCGGCGGGCACGCGAACGTGTTCGAGTCGCCGGCGCTGTTCGGCTGGGACCCCGGCAACTACGACGTGTTCGTGGCCGAGGGCGACTACACCGGTCTTTACACCGCGTACCTCGCGAACCCGCCGGCGGGCTACCCGACCGTCGTCGAGTGGTGCCATCCCTCACCCGGCGACTTCAACAGCTACGCCGTGACCGCGGACGGCAAGGCGGTGGTGAGCCTGATGGCCATGGTCTCGGGCCCCGCGTTCTCCACGTCCGTCACCGAGTCCGACGTGGGGAGCAGCACCGGCAACGAGATCCTGTTCCAGGACGCGCTCCGGAAGGGCTTCCGCGTCTCGCCCACCGCGGACCAGGACAACCACAACATCACCTGGGGCGCGTCCACGGAGGGCCGCACGGCGGTGCTGGCCGCGGGCAAGACCAAGTCGCAGATCCTCCAGGCGCTCGCCGCGCGGCGCGCGTACGCGACGATGGACCACAACACCCAGGTGCAGTTCTCGGCCGAGGGACACGCCATGGGCGAGGCGTGGACGGCCGGCCAGGGCGTCCGCTTCGTCGCCAAGGTGACCGACCCCGACGTGGGCGCGGGCGTGTCGCAGATCGAGCTGCTGCGCGGCATCACGGGGGTGTCGAATGCCGTCGTGGTGGCGACGTCGATCAACAACTCGAGCTTCGACTGGCGCGAGCGGCAGGTGTTCGCCGCAGGCACCGAGGCGCACTACTACCTGCGCATCCGCATGCTCGACAACTCGACCGTGTGGACCGGGCCGGTCTACGTGAAGTACGACCCGTCCGCCGTGACCGGCGTGGACGGTGGGCCGCTCCCCGGCGCGAAGCTGGCGCTCGCGGCCGCTCCGAACCCCGCGTTCGGGCGCGTGACCGCGTCGTTCACGCTGCCCACCGCGACGGATCACGCCGACCTTCGCATCTACGACGCGGCCGGCCGGCTCGTGAGCACGCTCATCAGCGGCCCGGTCGCGGCCGGGTCGCAGCGCATCGAATGGACGGGCCTGGACGAGAACGGTCGCACCTCACCCGCCGGGATCTACTTCCTCAAACTCAGCGTCGGCAAGGACGTGGTCGCGCGGAAGGTGCTGTTCGTGCGATAGCGGGTCGCACACCTGGGCTGCGCATGAACGAAACCGACGGGTTGAGGTGCGGTTGAGCGGGGACGTTCGCCGCCTGCCACCGCGCCTCGTCCTGTTCGTGGCCGGCGTGGCCGGCTGCGCCGCGCTGCTGCTCGTGCGCGGCTGGTACGCCGAGGGCCTGCACTTCCGCTTCCTGGCGTGGAACCTGGTGCTCGCGGTCATCCCCGCTCTCGCGGCAGCGGCGATGGCGCACGCGGACCGCGGGCGGAAGCCCGTGTTCGCGGCGCTCTGGGGCGTGGTGTGGCTGATGTTCCTGCCGAACGCGCCCTATCTCATCACCGACCTGGTCCACCTGGAGCCACGGCCGCCGGTGCCGTACTGGTTCGACATCGGCCTCTTCGCCGCGTTCGCCGGCGCCGGTGTGCTCGCCGCGTTCTCATCGTTCGGCGATGTCCAGCTGGTGGCGAGCCGTCACTTCGGCCGCTGGACGGGCTGGGCCGTGGTCGCGGTCGCGTCGTTCGGCGCGGGGTTCGGCATCGAGCTGGGCAGGATGGGGCGCTATAACAGCTGGGACGTGCTGACCAAGCCGGAGGGCGTGTTCCGCGCGATCCTCGGGCGGATCGTCGAACCCTGGGAACACCCGCGCGCCTTCGCCGTGGCCGCGCTCTACGGCTCCGTGCTCCTGTTCGGCTACGTCGCCCTGCGCGTCATGGTCTCCGAACAGAAGCGCAATGCGTCCCAGTCCTGACGCCGCCTGCGGAAGTCCGCCGGCCGCGGTCGAGCGCTGGCTTGCAGTGCTGGAGCCTACAGCGCCTGCAGCACCGCGCACTTCAAGTAGTGCGTCTCGGGGACCGCGAGCAGGCGCGGGTGATCGGCGGCCTCGCCGGCCCAGTCGAGGATGCGCATCGGCCGGCGCGCCGCGCGTGCCGATTCCAGCAACACCTGGCGGAAGAGGTCGTCGTCCAGGTGGTGGCTGCACGAGCAGGTGACGAGGATGCCGTCCTCCTCGAGCAGGCTCATGGCCAGGCGGTTGTGCTCGCGGTAGGCGCGCGCGCCGGCGGCCACGGCGCGGCGTGACTTGATGAGCGCGGGCGGGTCCAGCACCACGAGCCCGAACCGCTTCCCCTCGCGCTCCAGCCTCCGCAGCGCGTCGAACGCGTCCATGCGCAGGAACTGGATCTTCTCCGCGAGCCCGTTCCGCTCCACGTTCTCGCGCGCCAACGTCAGCGCCGGCTCGGACGAATCCACGGCGAGCACGCTCTCGGCGCCGCCTCGCGCCAGGTGCATCGCCCACTCGCCCTGGTAGCAGAACACGTCCAGCGCGGTGCGGCCCTGCGCGCGGGCCTCGGCGCGTTTCCGGTTCTCGCGCTGGTCCAGGAACAGCCCCGTCTTCTGACCGTGGAGCAGGTCGGCCCGCACCTCGAAGCCGCCGACCTTCACCGCGACGCGCTCGGGAACGTCCCCCCACCAGGCTTCGCGGCGCTGGTCGAGCCCCTCGAGCGTGCGGAGCGGCGAGTCGGCCACGAGCGCGGCACCGCGCGGCGCGAACACCTGCTCGAGGGCAGCGCGCAGCTCCACCAGCCGCCGCTCCATGCCGAGGGTCAATACCTGGACCGCGAGCCAGTCGCCGTAGCGGTCCACGACCAGCCCCGGGAGCTGGTCCGACTCGCCGTAGACGAGGCGCACGGCGGGCTCGCCCGGATAGACCGCGTCGCGCAGCCGCTTCGCGCGCTCCAGGCGCTTGACGAAGAACGCGGTGTCGATCTCGTCGCGGCCGCGCGTCAGGAGCCGCGCGGTGATGAGGCTGTGGCGGTTCACGTAGGCGCGACCGAGGAACGCGCCGCGATGGTCGGTCACGTCCACCATGCCGCCGTCCACCACGTCGCCCTGCCAGGACTCGACCTCGTTGGAGAAGATCCACGGGTGGCCGCCGCGCACCCGGCGGTCTTCACCCTTCTTCAACACGAGTTTCGCCGTGCCGGTCGCGGTCGTCACCGCTGGCTCTTCAGCATGTGGCCGATCATCCGGTAGGTGACGCGCGCGGCGAGGAAGTCGGATGCCACGTTCCCCGGGAGCGGCGCCAGCTCCACCACGTCGAAGCCGACGATGCGCTTCTTCGCCGCCACGGCCGCGATCAGGTCGTTGGTCTCGTACCACTCGAGCCCGCCCGGCTCGGGCGTGCCGGTGCCCGGCAGGTGCGCGGGGTCGAGCCCGTCCAGGTCGAAGGTGATGAACACGTCGTCGGTGAGCGCATCGAGGACGGGCTTCCAGTCGCCCTCGAGCGCGCGGAACGTGCGCACGCTCCAGATCGGCGCCGGGTGGGCCTTCAGGTGCGCGGCCTCTTCCTCCGACATCGAGCGGATGCCCACGGATGCCGCGGGGCAGAGCTCGCGGATGCGGCGCATCACGCAGGCGTGCGAGTCGGGCGAGTCGAGGTAGGTGTCCCGCATGTCGGCGTGGGCATCGAGCTGGAGCACGGAGAGCTTCGGGTAGCGCTTCTTCGCCGCGCGCACGGCACCGGCCGTGATGCTGTGCTCGCCGCCCAGCATCACCGGGAGCTTGCCGGCGCCGAGGATCCAGTCGAACGCCTCCTCGACTCGCTTCGCCATCTCACCGGGCCCGAGCGCGGTGGACTCCAGCTCGCGCAGCGTGTGGATGCCCGCCCGGTACGTGGCCCCCAGCTCCTCGTCCCAGGTCTCCATGTTGCGCGACGCCGCCACGATCGCCTGCGGGCCCCAGCGCGTGCCGCCCTGGTAGGAGGTGCTGAAGTCGTAGGGCACGGGCAGCACGGCCACGCGGCTCGTCTCGAACGACGAGAACTCCGGCTCGAGGCCGGCGAAGTTGGACGGAAGTCCCCACGCGGGGGTCGGGCTCATGGCGGCTCCAGTGGTGAAAGGGCCCGGCACATTGCCGCCGGCGCCGAGAAAGCACAAGACCCCGGCCGTTCGGGCCGGGGCCGGCTTTGGCAAGCCCTCGCTCTCGCGCGGGCGACTCGAGGGGTCAGGCGGTGCGGACGGCCGGACGGCCGACGCGCCGGCGCTGGGTGCGCACCTCGGCGGCGGCGCCGGTGATGTCCTTCGGGAACTCCGTGCCGCGGTCGAGGATGTTGCACTCGGCCTTGGTCATCCCGAACGTCCGCTGCAGGTAGTCCCCGGCGAAGTCGGTGTCGAACGCCTTGCAGGAGAAGATGTCGACCGAGACGTAGTTCTTGTCCGGGAAGGTGTGGATGCTGATGTGGCTCTCGGCGATCAGGACGAACCCGGAGAGGCCCCAGTCCTCGGGTTTCAGGCCACTGTACTTGAACACGTAGGGCGGCATGATCTTCGTCATGCCGATGCGTGCGGGAAGCTCTTCGAGGATCCGGTAGATGAGGTTCAGATCCGTCAGCTTGTCCTTGTCGCACCCGTACCCATCGAGCATGAGGTGAGGGCCGAATCCGGTCATCTCGTCAGCCACCTCCGGGAGTCCCGCGCGCCGCGCGGCGGTGTGGATCGCTTCCGATCGCCAGGGTGCGTCACCTCTCGGAGTCGTTGCCGAACTCCTCGAGATCGTCCTCGTTCACCTGAAGATCGTCGTCCTCGACGAAGTCGTCGTCGAAGTCGTCGTCGTCGTCGCTGAACTCGTCGTCGTCGAGGTCGTCCTCGTCGAACTCCTCGTCGTCTTCGAGCTCGTCGTCACCGATCGCCTCGACGTCCTCGTCGCCGAAGACGTCGAATTCTTCGTCGTCGCCCTTCTTGCGCTTCATGTCCACCCCTCTTCGGCTGGAGCGACCCGGCGCGCCCTCCCGCGCGACTGCTTGGATGCGTGATCCGCCGAGGCGCTTCGTGTTGCGTGGCCAGCGCTTCTGGCCGGAAAGCACGCGCAGTATACGAACCGCCCCCCGGCGGTCAATGGAAAATGAACCCTGTTCCGGCACCTCGGGCGCCGCCTCGGAAACCACGGCGTCGCCTTCATCTCGGCGCAGTGGTTCGAGCAGTTCACGAAGCGCTCACAACGGCCGCGCTCAGCGCTCGTATCGGCGAGGACGCGCGCGGAGACGAGCGGAAAACGCCGCTGCGTCCGTCGCGTCTTCGCCGTGCGCGCCCTGCGCTCCCGCGCCGGCGGCGAGCACTTGGACCGCTCGCCAAGCCGGGCCGGGCGAATGGCGGGGTTGACGGGACTCGAACCCGCGACCTCCTGCGTGACAGGCAGGCGTTCTAACCAACTGAACTACAACCCCGCACCCCTCGAATCCCGGCGGATGTGCAGCCGGAACGCCATGGAACGCGGCACAATAGCCGCCGACCCCGGAGGTGTCAACGGTTCGGGTCCGGCCCGCGGCGGTCGCGGCAATGCGCTTTTCGGAGCATCTCCCATGGTCCACCGGGGCCGTGGTTCTCGCTGCTCCGAACGGCCTACGCTGGCGCTGGAAACCAATGAGCATCCGATCCTCAGGTCTCCTCGGGCCGCCTCGGCTCACGCGACGGAGCGCCGCCCGACTCCATCCCCACGCCGCGGGCCTCGACGGCCCGCAGAACCGAGGTCCGTATGAAGCCTCACGCCTCCGCGCACTGCGGGAACGAACGGGTCACGGCCGCTCTCGGGATCGCTTCTCTCCTCGCGCTGTCGCTGCTCGGGGCCCCCGCCCGAATCGCCGCACAGCCGATCCCGCTGGATCCGCTCAGCATCCCGAAGTTCGTCGATCCCATGCCCATGCCGCTGCGCGTGCCGGTGACCGGCACGACGAAGGCAGCGCCCCTGGAGATCTCGCTGCACGAGTTCCAGCAGAAGCTCCTACCGGCCTCCACGTACGCGCCGCTCGCGGCACCGTGGAATGCGGGCTCCTACCTCTGGTGCTACAAGGCAGCCGGTTATCCGCAGACGTTTCCCGGCCCGACGCTCGTCGCGCGCCGGGGCGTGCCCGCGTTCATCCACTACGTGAACGCGATCCAGGGCCCCGGCGGCGCGAACCCCGTGCTCCAGAGCTTGATCGCGGTGGACCAGACGCTCCACTGGGCCGACCCGCTCGGTCAGCAGGGCGCGATGACGCCCTACGCCGGCCCCGTGCCGGCCGTGGCGCATCTGCACGGCGGCGAGGTGCCGTCCGCGTTCGATGGCGGACCCGACGCCTGGTGGACGCCCGGCAAGGTCCATCGCGGCCCGGGCTTCGTCACCGACCTCTACACGTATCCCAACGGCCAGGAGGCCACGACGCTCTTCTACCACGACCATGCACTCGGCGCGACGCGGACGAACCTCTACTCCGGTCTCGCCGGCTTCTACCTCCTGCGCGATCCCGGGCGCGAGCCGGCGAACCTGCCCGGAGGCTCCGGTGATCCCGCCGCGGACCAGTACGGGAATCCGTACGAGCGCGAGATCGCCATCCAGGACCGCATGTTCGACACGAACGGCCAGCTCTACTGGCCTGCCGCCGGGTTGAACCCGACGATCCACCCGTTCTGGATCCCGGAGTTCTTCGGCAACGTCATCATGGTGAACGGCAAGACGTGGCCGTATCTCCAGGTGGAGCCGAGGCGCTACCGCTTCCGCATCGTCGATGGCTCGAACGCCCGCTTCTACGACCTTCGCCTCGTGGACAACAAGGGCGGGGCGGGTCCGGGCTTCTGGCAGATCGGCTCGGACGGCGGCATGCTCGACGCCCCGGTGCAGCTACAGGACCCGAAGCGCTCCAACCCGCTGCACCTTCTCATGGCGCCCGGTGAGCGCTGCGACATCATCGTCGACTTCTCGGCGTGGAAGGGGAAGACGTTGACGCTGGAGAACAGCGCCAAGGCCCCGTTCCCGATGGGCGCGCCGGCCGATC
>DATLUU010000378.1:0-4771 GCA_035577885.1 Verrucomicrobiia bacterium | reverse complement strand
GTGCTGCGCGCGCGGCCCCACACGGGGTTCAACGCACGGTCACGATGCGACCTGCGGCTGAACGCTCAATGCCCTGCGCGCGATGGAAATAGACGCCGTCGCCCCGGCATTCGCCGTGATCGCTGCGGCCGTCCATGGTGACAACATGCAATCAAAGGGCCACGAAGCACGTCTCGCGCACGGTTCGCGCACGCGGCTCGATCCATCTCAGGGCACGTCGCACGCGGGAGCTCACGGGGACATCACCCGCACCGCGAGCGGTCAGGGCGCGCTGCGCGAGGCACGCGCGGCCCGCTCGCGCTCGGCGTCCGCCTGCTCCAGCGCCAGCGAGACGGAGCGCCGGGCTCGACCGGGCAGCGGCCACGCGACCTTGGCCTCGCTCACCGTCTCCATGGTCTCGGGTGCGGCGGGCGCCGGGGCTGCCGGCTGCGCGCCGGCTTCCGCCTCGGGCGTGGGCAGCGGCGGAAGCTGGCGCGCGAGCGTGTCGATCTCCACGTTCAGCCGGCCGTCGGCGTAGTAGCCACACTGGAAGAGGACGTACACCCACAGCGCCACGGCGCTCGTCACCAGCAGCCACGTGGTGACCGGCCGGTGCGTGACCGCCTCGAGCAGCTCGGCCCCCGCGACCAGCGGCAGCACGGTGATGAACATGCGGAACGTCTTGAGGGATCGCATCCACGCCGCCGCCCGCTCCCAGCCCGCGGACGGCGCGCGACCGGACACGGGCCAGGCCCGCGTCTCGCGCGCGTGCTTCGCGGCGATGTACCAGGGCAGGTGCTGGGTCTCCTCGATGATGTTCGCGGCCAGCATCGTGGCCAGGGCCGCGAACAACGGCAGGTGCGAGCCGGTGGTGACGTAGGCGCGCCAGCCCACCGCGAGGAACAGCAGTGGCTCGACGAGTCGATGGTGGAAGCGATCGAGGAGGATGCCCACCACCGACTGCTGGCCGCGGAAGCGCGCCACCTCGCCATCCACCTTGTCGAGCAGGAACGCGCCGTAGAGGCACGCCCAGCCGAGCGCGTTCAGCTCCAGGCGCGGCGGGGCGTTGAGCGCCGCGCCGATCGCGCCGAGTCCGAGCATGAGCGCCGAGATCTGGTTCAAGGTCACCGGTGTCTGCACGATCCGCGCGGTGATGTGGATCGAGAGACGGCGATGGATGCGATACCAGCCCGGATCGCGGTCCTTGCCGGCCTGGCTCACCTCGCGGATGTCGTCGGGCGAGAGCATCGTGGGGTCCTGGATCGTTGGGGGAAGGTGAGAAACGACGGAGAAGTGCGGAAGCGGGCGCCTTTAGCCCGGTGGGCGAGTCTTCACGCCGGGCGCACCATGGCCGCGGCAGACTCGTCCACGAACGCGCGGTGCCAGGACTCGAGCATCATCAGGTTCCAGATCTGCGTGTGCCAGTTGCGCGTGCCCTGCGAATGTTCGTGCAGCATGCGTTCGACGAAGCGCGGCTGGAAATAGCCGCGGCTGCGCGCGCGCAGCGACAGCAACAGGTCGTACGACAGCTCCTTCAGCTCGCGTCGCAGCCAGCGGTCGAGCGGCGCGTTGAAGCCCATCTTGCGGCGATCGAGCACGTCGTCCGGCAGCACGCCGCGGAGCGCGCGCTTGAGCGCCACCTTCGTCCGCCCGCCCTGGAGCTTCATGTCCTCGGGCAGCCGCGCGGCGAACTCCATGAACTCATGGTCCAGGAACGGCGAGCGCGCCTCGAGCCCGTGCGCCATGGACGCGATGTCCAGCTTCACCAGCAGCGTGTCGGGCAGGTAGGAGTGGATGTCCGCGTAGAGCGTGGCGTCGGTGAAGTTGTCCGCGTCCGCCTCGCGGTAGCGGGCGTAGAGCATCTCCTCCGCATCGCGCGCGCCCGCCCAGTGACGGAACGCCGCGGAGTAGAGCTCGTGCTTCGTGTCCAGGTCGAAATGCGCCAGCCACGCGGCGTTGCGCGCCTGCGGCTCGCGCCCGAGCTGTTCGACGAAGCGCTTGAGACGCCAGCCCGGGCTCGTCGATCCGGCGCCGCCCGGCAGCAGGTCGAGGGCGTGGCGGAACGCGCGGCTCCCGAGCAGCGGCTTCAAGGCGCCGAGCCGCCCGGCGAAGTGGTTCGCCACGTGGCGGTCGTAGCCGGCGAAGCTCTCGTCGCCGCCGTCTCCGGAGAGCGCCACGGTGACGTGCTCGCGGGCCAGCTTCGACAGATACCAGGTGGGTATCGCCGACGCGTCCGCGAACGGCTCGTCGAAGTGCCACACCAGCTGCGGCAGCACCTCGAGCGCGTCCGGTTTCACCACGAACTCGGTGTGGTCGGTGCCGAAGTGCCTGGCCACCTTCCGCGCGTAGGCGAGCTCGTTGTAGGCGCCGTCCTCGAAGCCGATGGAGAACGTGCGCACCGGAGCGCTGGAGCGGTCGCTCATCATCGCCACCACCGCGCCCGAGTCCACGCCCCCGGACAGGAACGCGCCCACCGGGACATCGGCGGCCATGCGCAGCGAGGTCGCCTCGTCGAGCCGCTGGAGCAGCTCCAGCTCCAGCAGGCGCCGCTCGCGCGCGGTCGCGGCGGCGAACTTGGGCCGGTGCGAGAGCTTCCAGTAGCGCCGCACCTCGAAGTGCCCGTGGCGCGCGAGCAGGTAGTGGCCGGGGTGCAGCTTGTGCACGCCCGTGAACGCGCACAGCGGCGCCGGGACGCACTGGTACGTGAGGTAGTGGTGGATGGCGACGGGATCGGGCTCGCGGTCCACGTCGGGATCCTGGAGCACCGCCTTGATCTCGGATCCGAACGTGATGCCGTATTCGTCGGCGTGGTAGCAGAGCGGTTTCTTCCCCACCCGGTCGCGCGCCAGGAACAGCTCGCGCCGGCGGGTATCCCAGATCGCGAACGCGAACATGCCGCGCAGGCGCTGCAGGCACTCGATGCCGTCGCGGTGGTAGAGGTTCAGGATCACCTCGGTGTCGGTGCGCGAGCGGAACTGGTAACCGTGCTGCTCCAGCTCCTGGCGCAGCTCGAGGTAGTTGTAGATCTCGCCGTTGAACGTGATCCACAGCGAGCCGTCCGCGGTGCACATGGGCTGCCGGCCGAGCTCGGAGAGATCGATGACGGCGAGCCGGCGGTGGCCGAGCCCGATCGGGCCGTCGCACCAGACGCCCGCGTCATCGGGCCCGCGATGCGCGATCACGTCGCACATGCGCTGGATCAGGCCCGGATCCACGGCCCGGTCCTGCTCGAAGTTCAGCTTGCCCGCGATCCCGCACATGGTGTTTTTGCCCCAGGGCTGCGCGCGCCCACCCGCCCGGCGAGTCGCCGGTTCAGCGCACGATCACGAACCTTCCCGTGACCGAACGCTCAGGGGCCTGCACGCGATAGAAGTACACGCCATTGCCGAGCCGCTCGCCTGCATCGCCGCGGTCGTCCAACGTGATGCTGTGCAATCCCGGTGCCATGAACTCCGCGTCGGCGATGCGGCGCACGCGGCGCCCGGCGAGGTCGTAGATGTCGATGCGCACCGGTCCCGGACGCGTGAGCGCGAGCGTCAGCGAGGCGGTACCCGGCCTCGCGCCCGTCGCGACCGCTGCCGAGAACCCGGCGGGCGCGCTGGCGGGCGCGGCGGCAGGCGCGCCAGCGGGCGTGCTGTCGGGTGGCGCCGCGATCGGCAGCGACGGCCCCTGGCCGCGGCCGTCGGGTCCGGGCGACGGCGGGTCGGTCTCGTCGACCGGCGTGCGCTCGGTCGTGGCGCTGGCAAGCGTCACGATCGCGATGTCGTCCACCTGGAAGGTCTCGCTCTTCGCCACGGGCTCGTCGAGCACCTGGAAATCGAGGGACGAGCCCGTGGAGCGGGTGACGTACTCCGCGGCCACGAGCTGCCAATCGGACGTGAGCGGCACGGGCGGAGACAGCATCGTCTCGCCCACCTGCGAGGCGCCGGCGAACTCGCGCACCCGCAGCCTTGCCGAGCCCTGCGATCCGCCGCTGCGCACCCAGGCGCTGAAGCGGTAGCGCGCGCCGGCCGAGCCAGCGACACGCACCCAGTCGAGGCTGTCGTCGATGCCGAACGAGTTCAGGTTCGCGGGACCGGCGACGCGGAGGCAGCGGGCGCCTTCGAACCCGCCCTGGTCGATGAAGAGCCTCGAGCCCGCGAACGGGACCCAGCCGGTCCTGCCGAACTCGAACGAGGAGTTGCCGGCGAGGTTCATGCCCGGCCCGGTGGCGGCCACCGTGATGGTCACGCTGTCGCGGCTCACCGCACCCGCCGTGTCGGTGACGGTGGCGAGCAGCTTCCACGTGCCCGCGGCGTAACGGTGGCTCGCGTTCGCGGAGGCCTGTGGGCCGACCACGAACCCGTCCCCGAAATCGAACCGGTACGTGAGCGGGGCGCCCTCGGGATCGGTCGAGCCCGAAGCGCTCGCGGTGACGGGCAGCGGGTCGTTCCCCGACTTCGGAGTCACGGCCAGCACGGCCGTCGGCGGCAGGTTCGCGGCGGTGACCGTGAGCCGCGTCACGGCCGACCCCACGAGCGCATTGGCAGCGCTGAACGTCAGCGTGTAGGTGCCCGTGTCCTTCGCCGCCGGCGTCCAGTCGAGGACGCCGGACCCCTCGTCCGCGGTGGGCGTGAACGTGAACGTGCCCGCCGCGGGCAGCGAAGCGAGGTCCGCGGTGAGCGTGGTGATCGGGTCGCCGTCGGGGTCCGCGGCGCCGACGCTCAGTGCGAGCGGCCGGCCCGCCGCACTCAGGAACGTCGCGGGCGCGGTCACCAGCGGTGGCCGGTCGACGTTCCGGATGCGGAGCCAG
>DATLUU010000377.1:0-2176 GCA_035577885.1 Verrucomicrobiia bacterium | reverse complement strand
ATCTCTACGAGGAGATGGGGCTGATCGAGCCGGCGACGCGCTCGAGCGGCGGCTTCCGTCTCTACCATCCCGCGGTGGTGGAGCGCGTGCGCTGGATCGACCTGCTGAACGGGCTCGGCCTCTCGCTCCACGAGACGCGCGACGTGATCGAGCGCTGGTGGCAGTCCGACCACGGCCCCGAGGCCATGGACGAGCTCCGCACGCTGTTCAACACCAAGCTCGAGGAGACGCGGGAGAACATCCGGCGCCAGCAGCGGCTCGAGCAGGAGCTGGTCGAGGGCCTCGCCTACCTGGACGCCTGCCGCGTCTGCGGCGAGCCGGGCGCGGTGGACTCCTGCGTGGGCTGCACGCACGACCACGGCGTGGAGCGCGAGCCGGCGCTGGTCGCGGGCTTCAAGGGTGCGCGCGACGGCGCCCGCCGGGTGGTGCGCCCGGCGCTGGTGCACGTGGAGGAGCATCCCCAACGTTGAGCAACAGCAGGCGCCGGCCGCCGGTGAAGCGGCGGCGGCGCCCGACGGACATAAGGAAAGGAGCTTCGACGATGATCTCGCTCACGCCGGTTGCGGCGGACAAGGTGAAGGAGCTGCTCGTGGGCCGCGGCACGCCGGAGATCGGCCTGCGTGTCGGCGTGCGCGGCGGCGGCTGTTCGGGGAACTCCTATTTCATGGAGTTCTGCGAGGCCGGGGTCGCGGGCGACGAGGTCATCGAGTCGAACGGCGTCCGGCTAATCATCGATCTCAAGAGCATGGTGCTGCTCGGCGGCACCGAGATCGACTACGTCGAGGGCCTGATGGGCGCCGGATTCAAGTTCAACAACCCGAACGTCAAGCACTCCTGCGCCTGCGGGGAGAGCTTCTCTGCCTGAGCAAGCGAATGGACCGCGCGCCACGCCGCCCCAGGACGGGGCGCGGGCGCCTCAACACCGGCCGCGGCCGGATGGAACCACTGACATGACCGCCGACCTGATCGTGAAGGACCTCCACGTGAGCGTGGAGGGCAAGGAGATCTTGAAGGGGCTCTCGCTCCAGGTGAAGAAGGGCGAGATCCACGCGCTCATGGGCCCGAACGGCTCCGGCAAGAGCACGTTCGCGAACACGCTCATGGGCCACCCCAAGTACGAGGTGACCTCGGGCGACATCCTGTTCAAGGGCGAGTCGGTGCTGGGGAAGGAGGCCGACGAGCGCGCCCGCTTGGGGCTGTTCATGGCGTTCCAGTACCCGGTGGCGATCCCCGGGCTCACGTTCAGCTCGTTCCTGCGCGCCGCGCTGAACGCGCGCCACGCGCCCTCGGCGGGCGTGGACGGCAAGGTACCGTCGAAGAAGGGCATCCCGCCCAAGGAGTTCCGCGAGCTGATGCGCTCGAAGATGGCCATGCTCAAGATGGACGACTCGTTCGCGTCGCGCTATCTCAACGACGGGTTCTCGGGCGGCGAGAAGAAGCGCGCCGAGATCCTTCAAATGGCGGTCCTGCGGCCCGAAATAGCCATCATGGATGAGACGGACTCTGGGCTCGACATCGACGCGCTGAAGATCGTCTCCGAGGGTGTCAACGCGCTCACCGGCCCGGACCTGGGCGTGCTGGTGATCACGCACTACAACCGCATCCTCAACTACATCAAGCCGCACCGCGTCCACGTCATGATCGACGGGCGCATCGTCACGAGTGGCGGCGCGACACTCGCGCAGCAGCTCGAGGCCAAGGGATACGACTGGGTCCGCGAGGAGGTGAGCAGCCGATGAGCACCGAACCCCAGCACGATACGCGCGACAGTTACACCGAGAAGTACGGATTCCACGACACCGAGCAGCACGTGTTCAAGTCCCGCAAGGGCTTGAACAAGGACATCGTGGCCGAGATCTCGAAGCACAAGGGCGAGCCGCAGTGGATGCTGGACTACCGCCTCAAGGCGTACGAGATCTTCGAGAAGAAGCCGATCCCCACGTGGGGCGGCGACGTGTCGCAGATCGACTTCCAGGACATCTTCTACTACGTCAAGCCGACGTCCGAGGAAGCGAAGTCGTGGGAGGACGTGCCGGCCGACATGAAGCGCACGTTCGACAAGCTGGGCATCCCCGAGGCCGAGCAGAAGTTCCTCTCCGGCGTGGGCGCCCAGTACGACTCCGAGGTCGTGTACCACAAGATCAAGGAGTCGCTCGAGAAGCAGGGCGTGATCTTC
>DATLUU010000376.1:0-2367 GCA_035577885.1 Verrucomicrobiia bacterium | reverse complement strand
CCCGGGGGCAACGGGCCGGGCCACGTGCGCGTCGCGACGGCCGGCAACGGCGACAAGCTGTTCATCGAGGTGAGCGACGACGGGCCGGGCCTGAGCGAGCAGCAGCGCGCGCAGCTGTTCATGCCGGGGTTCACGACCAAGACGCACGGCACCGGGCTCGGGCTCACGATCGTCGAGCGCATCATTTCTGATCACCAGGGCACGATCGAGGTCGACAGCGCGCCCGAGCGCGGCACCACGTTCGTGATCCAGATCCCCGCGAGACCGGCACCGGAGGCGTAGGGCATGCCGAGCATCTTGATCGTCGACGACGAGGCCAACATCCGCAGCACGCTCAAAGGCGCGCTCGCGCGCGAGGGTTACCAGGTCGACGACGCGCCGAGCGTGGCGGCTGCGCGCACGTTGCTGCGCGAGGCCTATGACGTGGTGCTGCTGGACGTGTGGTTCCCTGGCGAGAACGGGCTCGACCTGCTGGCGGAGATCCACGACAGCGCGCCGGAGACGACGGTGGTGATGATGAGCGGGCATGCGAACGTGGAGACCGCGGTGCAGGCGACGCGCCTCGGCGCCTACGACTTCCTCGAGAAGCCGCTGTCGCTGGATCGACTGCTGGTGGTGCTGCGCAACGCCACCTCGGCGCGCGCGCTCCAGAGCGAGAACCAGCGGCTGCGCGCGTCGTGGGCGACGCCGCTCGTGGGTGGCTCGCCCGCGATGCGACGTCTGGTGGAGCAGATCGCACTCGCGGGCCCCTCAGCGGCGCGCGTGCTGCTCTCGGGCGAGAACGGCACCGGCAAGGAGCTGGTGGCCCGCGCGCTCCACGACGCGAGTCCGCGCCGTGCGATGCCATTCGTGGCGGTGAACTGCTCCGCGATCCCCGAAGAGCTGTTCGAATCGGAGCTGTTCGGGCACGAGCGCGGCGCGTTCACCGGCGCGACGCAATCCCGCCGCGGCCGCTTCGAGGAGGCGAACGCCGGCACACTGCTGCTGGACGAGGTCGCGGACCTCTCGGCGCGCGCGCAGACCAAGCTCCTGCGCGTGCTCCAGGAGAACGAGATCACGCGCGTGGGCGGCAGCCGCACGATCCGAGTCGACGTGCGCGTGGTCTCGGCCACGAACCACGACCTGCCCGCGGCCGTGGCCGCCGGTCGGTTCCGGGAAGACCTCTACTTCCGGCTGGCGGTGATCCCGCTCCACGTGCCGGCGCTCCGGGAGCGCAGGGACGACCTGCCGCAGCTGGTGCAGCACTTCCTCGAGACGCTGGCCAGGGAGACCGGCCGCCGCGTGCCGGAGTTCACCGGCTCGGCGCTCCAGGCGCTCGCCCGCTATGACTTCCCCGGCAACGTGCGCGAGCTCAGGAACCTGGTCGAGCGGCTGGTGATCATGAATCCCGGCGCGCGCATCGGCGCGGAGCAGGTCGGAGCGGCGCTGCCCCGGGTCAGCCCGGTGGCTGCGAGCGAGGACGGAGCCGGCCCCTCGGCCCTGGCGGACGCCGTCCGCGACTTCGAGCGCCGGCACATCGAGGCGGCCCTGGCGGCCGAGGCCGGGAACATGACCCGCGCCGCCGCGCGGCTCGGGCTCGAGCGGAGCCATCTCTATAAGAAGTTGCGGCAGTTGGGGATGCGGGCCGAGGAGTGAGTCGCCCGAGCCCCGCGAGCATTTTCACTTGTGAACTCGGGGCTGTTTGCCGATACTGCCGCTGTCTTCGGTTGACCATGGATGTGTGGCGACGCGTTCAGAACCGTCCGAGACCTTTCGGGCGGTTTTTTCGTGAGACCCAGATCCGGGCCAGCAGGGGCACGCGGTCACAGTGACCGGACGCAGCCGCGGCGTGATATTGCGGTAGTGAGGGCCTCCGGGCCCAGTTTCAAGGAGCTTCAAGTGGCTAGTGGCACCGTGAAGTGGTTCAACGAGGCGAAGGGCTTTGGTTTCATCTCCCAGCCGGGCGGCGAGGACGTGTTCGTCCA
Organism: Verrucomicrobiia bacterium; assembly: GCA_035577885.1. Lineage (GTDB taxonomy): Bacteria > Eisenbacteria > RBG-16-71-46 > RBG-16-71-46 > RBG-16-71-46 > JAIOPA01. The sequence goes on along the minus strand of DATLUU010000376.1, from coordinate 403 downwards.
CTTCTCGGCCATCCAGGGCGATGGCTTCAAGACGCTCGCCGAGGGCGAGGGAGTCGAGTTCGACGTCACGCGCGGCCCGAAGGGCCTGCAGGCGGCGAACGTTCGCAAGGTCTGACGCACGAGGTACCACCTCACGATCCGAGGGCGGCGTCCGCAAGGACGCCGCCCTCGACGTTTCGTGGGCGGTACTGACCGGAGCCGGCCATCAGGCCCGCCCCATCAGCCCCTCCCCATCAGCCTCCCCGCGTAGCGCCGGCTGAGCTTGAGGACGGCGCCGCTCGCGAGGACCAGGTCGTAGTCGCCGTGCGTCGCGGGGATCACCTCGCGCACGCAGTCCAGGCGCACGAGCGAGCTGCGGTGGATGCGGGCGAAGCGCGCGGGATCGAGGCCGGCCTCGAGGTCG
>DATLUU010000375.1:0-2100 GCA_035577885.1 Verrucomicrobiia bacterium | reverse complement strand
CAGCGCGGAGAGGGCGACCGCCGCGATCGCCACGCTCCGCGAGCGGCGCAGGCTCGGCCACACGGCGCCGCCCAGCGCGGGAAGCGCGAGCAGGGCGATGGCGAGGCCGGGAAGGAAGTAGGCGTCGGGGTCGCCGACGCCATATCGGAACGCGAACAGGGTCTGCGCGAGCGCTGCCGCCAGCAGCGCGCCGGCGACCAGCCGGCGCGCGCCGCGCGAGCCGAACGCGTGCCACGCGAACAGCGCCAGCCCCGGCCACAGGAACGGCTGCACGTACCACGCGAGCCACGCCGCCTGCACCTCGTCCGGCGCAAAGTGGCCGAGATAGCGCCGGTAATCGGCGGCTGTGGCGTGCGCGATCACGCCCGCGAGTGTCGTCGCGAGCGTCGGCCACACCACGGCGGTCCCAGGATGGAGTGGGCGCCAAGCGATCCAGGCGTATGCGAGCACGGGCACGACGCCGCCCGCGAGCCACGCCAACGGTACCTGCGCGGTGAGGCGTCGCGCGCGCAGCAGCGCCCACGCCAGCGCGAGCGTGAGGGTACCGGCGAGGAATACGGACGTCGCGTGGTGCGCGCCGCCGAGTCCGCACAGCACGCCCCAGCCGAGCATTCGGGGCGTGAGCCGCTGCGCACCGGCGCGACCGAGCCCTTCGATCAGCCCCGCGAACACCACCGCGGTGCCGAAAGCCCACGCGAGCTGCCAACTGTGGACTTCGACCACGGTGCACTCCACCATCACCACCGGGTCGATGCCGAGGAGTGCCACGGGCAGGGCCGCGAGCGTGAAGCGCTCGAGACGCGAGGGCGCGCTCGTGGCCGGCAGGAACCGCAGCGCCAGCCGATGGTAGAGCAGCATCGCCACGCCGCCGCCCAGCGCGGCCCAGGCGTTGGCCGCGAACGCGTAGCCGGCGCCGAGTCCGTGGAGGAGCCGCACGAACGCGGTCCCGAGCAGCGTGTAGAGCGGATATCCCGTGGGATGCAGCACCCCGCCGGTGGCGAGGACGAGCGTGAACTCGCTCGCGTCCTTGTCGCCGGGCACATGTGGCGCGAGCGCGACGTAACCGGCGCATAGCGCCGCGGCAAGGAGCGCAGACCAGGCCCGCGGGCAGCCGTCGCCCGGGCCCAGGGCATTGGAAGCCATCGCGGCGACAGCGCGCGGTCCCGGCTCGGAACGCGTGGGACGGTCGGAACGCGTGGCGGTAAGCGGGCGTCGCGGCATGGGTTGCCGGAAGCCTACGCGAGCGCCGGATGCGAGGTCGAGGGAGCGGGATCGTTCACGTGTCCGCCAGCGCAGCGATCTTGCGTTCTATGGGGCGGCCGGGTTCCGCAACGACGATCCGTACCCACACAAGGAGGCAACCATGAAGACGTTGGTGACCGCAGCAGTGCTCGTGGCCGCGCTGGTCGGGGTCTCGCAGGCAGACCAGGTGTACGACGGCATCGCGTATGCGCCTGGCCTGCTCTCGGGCCACGGCCCCGTGCTAGGTTTCGCGGCGGCCTGGCTCGCCGATCCCGGCATCCTCGTGACGCCGGCCGGCCTGTCGAGCCCGCTGGACCTGCCTTCCATGGGGGGAGCGGTCTCGGGCAACTTCAACTTCCAGGCTCCGCTGACGAACTTGATCGCGCCCGTGGCCGGCAAGGAGTTCTGGGCGTCGTTCCTGCTCTTCCACTCGGGGCCGAACGACCAGACCTACATGGGCCTTTCGGCCGCCGGATCGACGTTCGGGGATCCTCCGGCGGTGGGCATGGGCGTGCGGCTCGGCCAATACGGGATCTTCATCGGCGGAGCATTCTTCCCGTGCGCCAAGCCCTTCACCGCCGCCGGGTCGACGGACTTCATCATGGCGCACTTCACCGCCAGCGGCGGGACCTGGAAGGTCGACCTGTACGTGAACAGCGTGTTGCTGGCGCTGCCGGACCTGGTGATGAACGTGCCCGGGGTGACATATGGAACGATGGTGAACATGAACCAATCGGAGTTCGGGTCTGACGAGTTCCGACTCGGCGACAAGGTGGGCGACGTGAGCGCGTTCGGGGTCACGCCGACGGCGCGCAGCACGTGGGGCCAGGTGAAGAAGCTCTACCGGTGACCGCAGCG
>DATLUU010000374.1:0-4895 GCA_035577885.1 Verrucomicrobiia bacterium | reverse complement strand
GTCCGGGATCACCACGCTCGTGCTGATGCCGTAGACCACGAGCGCCACCGCAAGATTGCCGTAGGGCTGGATCGTGCCGTTGCCGTGCGGCCCCAGCTCGCCGCCCAGGAAGAGCCGGCCGTAGACCTGGTCGGTGTGCTGCTCGATGCGCAACCCGGTCGTCTGGTCGTGGAACGTCTTGACGTTCGAGTAGAGGCTCGCCGCCTCGATCCCCGCGATCGCCGAGAACAGCCCTTCGGTGCCGGTGACGGGCCACGACACGTCGATGCCGCCGCCCCAGCCGGGATCGGCGTAGTCGCGCGCCTCGCGGTCGGTGGGCACCATGCTCATGCCGTAGATCGTGAAGCGCGGCGTGGCGGCGAGGGCAGGCGAAACCAGCGCGGCGAGCGCAAGCGCGATGAAACCATGCGTGAGCGGCCGCATGCAGGGGCTCCTTCCTGGGGAACGCGAGGGAAGCGCGGTCCGGAGCCTGTCACAGGCGACCAGCCGCCTACAAGCCTACTTCCGATGGGGCCGGACGAGCTGGAAGCGCTTCAACTCGCCGAGGTCGATCACCGCACCGTCGATCACGTAGTTCGAGAACGGCAGGGGCAGCCCGTCGGCGTCGGCCATGTCGGGGCCGTTCATCAAGTGCACGTGGAGGTGCGGCTCGCTGGTGTTGCCCGAGTTGCCGGCGAGGCCCAGGAGCTGGCCGCGCTTCACGCGGGTGCCGACCCTGACGCGCAGCGAGTGCGGCTGCATGTGCGCGAGCAGGGAGAACTCGTGGTTGCCGTGATCGATCACCACGTGGTTGCCGCCGGGATGCGCGGTATCGCGCGAGCCGATCGGCTGGTCGGGCAGCGTGTCCACGGCGACCACGACCACGCCGGGCGCCGGCGCGAGGATCGGCTGGCCGTAGCAGTAGTAGCTCGTGAGCGCGCGTGCGGTGTCGGGGTGCGTCTTGCCGTCGCGCACCATGACCAGGTCGTAGGCGAAGCGCTGGGCGCGGCTCGCGGCGTGGTAGTTCTCGCCCAGCGTGCGCCCGCCCCAGAACACCAGCCACTCGCCCTTGAACGGCAGCTCGAAGCGCGTCCTCGCCTCGTAATCGAGATAGGGGCTCGGATACTCCCTGGGCTCGGCCGCATCGGGCCGGATGCTGAACGTGCCGATCCGGCCCGCGGGATCGAAGCCCACGGTGAGCACGCCGGGCACGGCCAGCCGCTCGAAGCGGCAGCGCGTGCGCACCACGATCAGCGACTCGCTCTCGCTCACCTCCTCGCTCAGCACCGAGTCGATGGCGCCGACCCGCCCATGGATCGAGCGACCCATGGCCGCGTACGACACCGAGTCCGTGACCGCGGCCCGCATGCGCTCGTCGAAGTCGCCCCAGAGCCTGTCGGTGTCACCGCGGCTCACGAGGTCGCGGATGGCGTGCGCGCGCGCGACCGCGGCGTCGCGGGTCATCGTCGCCGGGCGGGCGCCGGAGGATGGCGTGGACGCTGCGGGGGCAAGGACGAGCACCGCGAGGACAGCGACCGCAGCACGCCAGCGACTCAAGCAGCGCCCTCGTCATGTCTCTCGCGGCGCACCGACTCGAGCACGCGCCGGGCGATCGCCTCCGCCGCGTCCGGCTTCGCCAGCGCGGCGGCGTTCTCGCGCGCACGCCGCAGGGCCTCCGGATCGGAGAGCCAGCGCGACACCGTGGCCGCGACCGTGTCGAGCGAGTCGGCGTGCACCGCAGCGCCGCCGGCCTCGAGGAAGCGCACGTTGCCGACCTCCTGCCCCGGCGTCGGCCTGAACACCACGAGCGGCGCGTGCTTGACGAGCGCCTCCGCGCACGTCAGCCCGCCGGCCTTGCTCACCACCAGGTCGCAGGCCTCGAGCAGCAGGTCCACGTGCGGCGTGAAGCCCATGCCGCGGAGCCGGCCGCCGTGCACGGGAACGAGCGCCTCGATCTGGCGCAGCAGGCGCGCGTTGGTGCCGCAGAGCACCACGACCTGGGGCGACTCCGGCAGCGTCGCCAGCCGGTCGGCGAGCTCGGCCATCGGCCCCACGCCGGCGCCGCCGCCCATCACCAGCACCAGCGGGCGCTCGATCGGGAATCCAAAGCGCGCGCGCACCACCTCGCGGCCGTGCGGCTGCGCGAAGCGCGGGTCCACCGGGATCCCGGTGACCTCGATGCGCTCGCGCGGCACGCCGTGACCCGCGAGCTCGGTCGCCACCTGCTCGCTGGCCACGAAGTAGCGGTCGACGTGCGGGTAGGCCCACAGCGGGTGCGCGGTGAAGTCGGTGATCACCACGTGCAGCGGCACGTCCAGCCGGCCGCGGCCGCGGATCGGGTATAGCGCCTCGACCGGCAGGAAATGCGTGCACACGATGCAGTCCGGACGCTCGCGCTCGACGACGCGCACGAGCCCGCGCAGAGACAGCCGGTCGAGCGCCTCGCGCGCCTTGCCCGCGCTCTTGTTGACGCGCTCCTGCGCCCACAGCGCGTAGAGCGCGCCCCAGAGCCGCGGCGCGCGTGTCGCCATGGCGTTGTAGCTCTGGGCGTAGGTGCGGCGGTAGAAGCGCGAGGCGAACACCAGCGTGTCGACCTCGCGCACCTGGGCGTCGGGCGCCAAGCCGGCGATCGCGTGCGCCAGGGCCACCGCGGCGCTCTTGTGCCCGCTGCCGGCGGTGGCATGGAGGATGGCGATGCGCGGTCCGGCTCCCGTCGCCAGCGTCTCGATGGCGACGACGCCGCCGCCGGCTTCGGGGAACAGCACCTCGTGGTCGCCGGCAAGTGCCCGGAGCCGCCGCCGCCACCATGCGCGCTGCGCGCGCAGGCGCGCGCGCCAGTTCCTCCTCAGGGTCGGGAACCCGAGCCTGCCGATCCTCGGGAGCTTCACGATCAGCCCGTGACCGCGTTCCGGTGGTGCGTGAGCGTGGCCCCGCTCGAGGTCAAGTCGATCGCGATCACGTCCACGCGCGGGTGGCGAACGCCCTGCTGCTCGAGCGCGCGCGCGGCGCGCACCAGCCGCTCGCGCTTCGCGCGCAGGATGGTGGCGGCGGCGCCACCGTAGTCGCCGCGCGAGCGCACGCGCACCTCGACCAGCACGCGGCTCGACCCGTCGTCGACCACCAGGTCCACCTCCACGCCGGCGAGCCGCACGTTACGCGCCACGCACCGGCAACCCACCATCTCCAGATACGCCGCCGCCAGCGCCTCACCCACTCGCCCGCGGTCCTGAGCATCGCCCATCGCCACTCCCGCACGGGGGCGGACCGGGGGCAACGGAATGTAGCATGCGGTGTGGTGCGGAGGCGCCGAGCCGGCGGAGCCTAGGAAAACAGCGGCAGCTCCAGCGTCGTGACCGGGGCGAAGCTCCAGCGATGGAGCGGGCAGGGGCCGTGCGTGCGCAGCGCGTCCAGGTGCTCGGGCGTGCCGTAGCCCTTGTGCCGCGCGAACCCGTACGCCGGCCACACGCGGTCCAGGCGCTCCATCAGCCGGTCGCGGATCACCTTGGCGACGATGCTCGCGGCCGCGATCGACAGGCACTTGCCGTCGCCGCCCACGACCGCGCGCTGCTCGTGCGCGATCCCGCCCACGGTCTCGTGGCCGTCGACCAGCACCACCTCGGGCGCGAGCCCGAGCCTGCGTACCGCGCTCGCCATCGCCCGGTGCGTGGCCCTGCGGATGTTCATGCGGTCGATCACGCGCGGCCCCGCCGCCGACCAGGCGAACGCCCGGGCCCCTTCCAGGACCCGGGCGTAGAGTTCTTCACGTTCTTCGGTGGTCAGCTGCTTGCTGTCGTCGATCCCGCTCCAGTTCTTCGACAGGTCCAGGATCACCGCAGCTGCGACCACCGGCCCCGCAAGGGGCCCCCGTCCCGCCTCGTCCACCCCCGCCACCGTGGCGCGCTCGCCCGACCACTGGGCTTCCTCGCGTGCCAGCCGGCGCCAGCGGGGACTCGGCACGGGCGTGCTACTCGCCGGTGGTGGTGACGGCTCCCGTCCGCTCCTTCAAGCGGGCGGCCTTGCCCTTCTTCTTCCGCAGGTAGAAGAGCTTCGCGCGACGCACCTTCTTCTGCTCCGACGGGATGACGGTGATGCTCGCGAGCGTCGGCGAGTGCAGCGGGAACGTGCGCTCGACGCCGATGCCCTCGGAGATCTTCCGCACCGTGAACGTCTTCCGCATCCCCGCACCGCGGACGTTGGTGACGAGGCCGCGGAACTTCTGCTGCCGCTCCTTGTCGCCCTCGATGACACGCACCATGACCTCGACGGTGAATCCGGGTCGCAGGTCCGGGCGTTCGGTCTTGATCTGGGTGTTCTCGACCTTTTCCAGCAGGCCCATGGCGGGCTCCTTTCCACTCGTGATGGCCGGCCAAGGGGACCGGCTGCTGCAAGCAGCAGGGGAGTATACGGGAGCACTCGATCGGCTCTCAAGACCTTATTCCGTCTGGATTTGCCGGGTTTTTTGCGGGAATTCAGGTGATATCCCAGTGCCAACGTGGGCGCGTGGCCGCGACGGGCGCCATGACTCCGGGGCCGGCCGCCGGCCTCACGCGAGGTCCTTCGTGAAGAGCGCCTGCTGCTTGCCGGTCTCGGACCACGTGAACTCGCGCTCGAAGGCGAAGCCCACGTGCTCGAGCACCGCGCGCGACGCGGTGTTGTCGGGATCGGTGATCGCCAGCAGCCGCGGGAGATGGAACGCCTCGCGAGCCAGCGCCACCGCGGCGGCCGCGGCCTCGCGCGCGTAGCCGTGGCCGCGGTGGCGCGCGAGGAACGCGAATCCGAGGTCGGCGTGCGGCAGCGAGTCGCGGCGGATGAGGCCGCACATCCCAAGGGACTCAGCGCTGGCTCGCAGGTCGACGGCCCAGAGGCCGAAGCCATGCTTGGCGTAGCTCGCCACCGGCCCGCGCGCGATGTAGCCC
>DATLUU010000373.1:0-4372 GCA_035577885.1 Verrucomicrobiia bacterium | reverse complement strand
ACAGTCTGTCCAACGAAGTCCGACTCCAGGCCCAGCCGACGCGATCGACGCGCTCACGGCCAGCAGGAGTCCACAGAGCAGAGTGACCTTCTTCATTGCTACTGCCTCCGAAACTTGCAAGGTGGGGGTGGGGGTGAGGCTTTTGTTTCAGAGCCGGGGGAGATTTGTACTGAAGGTGCGTCCCTGCGACATCGAGAGAGATGGCGTCGGGTCATGTCGCGCTGCCACGCGACATGACCCTCGACACCGAGTTGTTGCGTGCTCCTGTTACGGGCAGGCGACCGCGCAGGACGAAGCCGACGTGCCCGCACCGAACTCGCCGAACCACAGCGACAGGTCGTTCGCGCCGATGGTGCCACTGCAGTCGTAATCCGAGCGGCCGAACGGCTGGCCGGCACCGAAGTCACCGAACCACGCCGACAGATCGTTCGCGCCGACGCCACCAGCGCCGTCGAGATCGAACGCCGACACGGTCGGAGCCTGGATCTGCGTGCCATTCGCGTAGATCCTGCCCTGGCCCAACAGCGACGAGGCATTGCCGCCGCCGTTCGAGCCACCGAGCACGATGAACGTCACCTGGCCGAGCGCGTTGGTGAACTTGCGCGTGGTCTTCGCACCGCAGTTCACGAGAGCGTTCGCATCCAGCTGATCGTCACAGATCGAGAGATCGTTGCAGCCCGACAGATCGATCACGACCGACGCGCCGTTGAGCGGGTTGTTGGCGAGATCACGGACGACGATGTTGAACTGTCCCGAGGCATCGGGCACGCCGGCGAGCGAGCCGACGAGCGTGATACACAGCGGGGTCGTGGAGTTTGTCGGGCTGGGAACACCCGCCATCGCGGCCGACGCGGCGAGCAGACCGGCCGCAGTGAGGAGCGTGGCCTTGCGAACCAAACCAGTCATCGTTGCACCTCCCTAAAGGGTGAAAACCTGTTGCAGTAATCCAGGCAAGGCTCAGTTGCGCGCAATCAGGTCTGGCTGCGAGCCACCTCCTTTCGAACTCTTCATATCTTCAATATGAGCTTTGAGTTCGAGCGCCTTGGCGAGCTTATCTTTCGGGCTAACAAGGCCTTCCAAGACACCATGAAGTCTAGGGTCCTTGTTCGCGCGGTGTCAAGACAGTTTTTAGCCGGAGCTTGCCGTGGAACTCGTGTCGCTGCTCTGAGTTGGGAGACAACGAGGTGTCGCCTTCGCGGTCATTTTCGACCACCTCCTGGCGCCCCCCCGGGTGCCCCCCGCCTCCATCTTCCGACCGCTGGACCTGGTACCGCTGGTGGGCGAAACAGGGCTCGAACCTGTGACCCCTTGCTTGTAAGGCAAGTGCTCTACCAGCTGAGCTATTCGCCCTCGTTCGAACCGTTCCCGCGCACCAGCAGCGAGGCCGGGATCAGGACGCAGTAGCCGGTGACCAACAGCACCGGCGCCAGCGTCAGGGAGCCTCGCGCGAGGCTCATGTAGCCACCCGCCAGCACCGCCACCCCGAGCAGAAGGAGGACGCCGTTCCACGGCCCCCAGCGGAACCCAAGGTCCACCTCGGGCACTGCCGCCTTCGCCTTCAAGCTCTTGGGACGAGTGATGTTGGGCTTCTGGCTCATTTCCCACCCCTGTCCATCGGGTCCCCCTGCGGCTGCTGAGCGAAAACGCCGGCGATCCCGTCCGGGAGATATCCTCCCGCGCGAGTTCGCCGGCGCTGGGCCGGGCCTGTTTCGAGGCCCGGGGCACTGGCGATCTCAGCGAAGACCGCTTGGTGTGCCGCCGCCTCCGTTGGGGCGCACTGATTGGTACCCGACCCCGGGGAGAGCGGTTCCGTCTTTGTGAGTGAAATACCCCAATAGGGTGAGCGTTAACCCCGGGGAGGGTTCAAGTTACCCGAGCGTAGGCCATCCAGGTCAAGCGCCACCCAACGAAAGCCCAGCGACTTCAAACCTTCCACGATCCGCGCCCGGGCCGGGGCCTCGGTGAGGCGCGCGAGCTGCTCGAGCGGCACCTCGATGCGCGCGGTCTCGCCGTGATGGCGCACGCGCAGCTCGTTGAAGCCCAGGTCCCTGAGCAGTGCCTCGGAGCGCTCCACCTGGGAGAGGATCTCGCGCGTGATCGTGGTCCCGTACGGGACGCGCGAGGCGAGGCAGGGCGAGGCGGGCTTGTCGGCGCTCGTGAGCCCCAGCTCCTCGGCCACCGCGCGCACGTCGCGCTTCGTGAACCCGAGTTCGGCGAGCAGCGAGCGCACGTCGTGCTCGCCCGCCGCGCGGCGGCCAGGGCGGTGGTCGGAGAGGTCGTCGTGGATGGTGCCGTCTGTTACCGACACTTTGGCGCGCATCGGCGCGCCAAAGTGAGCTGGGGCTTGGGCAGGCATCGCGTTCCCGGTTATGGCCGCTTCCTCGCGTGCGGCGACGCGAGCGAGCTGCTCGTAGAGCGCGTGCTTGCAGTGGTAGCAGCGGTCGATCGGGTTGCTGGCGAAGTTGTCGTCGGAGAGCTCGCCCGTGGCCACAATCTCGACGCGAGCGCCGATGCGCGCCGCCTGCGCCAGGGCCAGCTCCAGCTCGTGCGCGGCGTAGGAGTCCGAGACGCCGATCACGCCGAGCGCGCGCTCGCCGAGCTGCTCGTGCGCCACCGCCAGCAGCACGCTCGAATCCACGCCGCCCGAGTAGGCGACGACCACCCGCTCCAGGCGGCGGAGCTCGGCGCGGAGCAGATCGAGGCGGGCGCGCCAGGGGAGCTCGGCGTGCGGGCGGGCGAGCGGGTCGCGGATGGCGACCAGGTCGGGCGAGATGGCCGGCGGCTGGGTCATGGGCCGGCAATCCTATCACTGCGCGTCCGGCCGTCGACGCCGGCGACGCATCGCCGACGCCGATCCACCGGCCCCGTCGCGGGCCCGACGCGCGTGTCGACCCGTCGACGCGCCTGGCGACTACTCCCGGCGGGTGGTGTCCGAGGCCGCGGCGGCCGGCTTGGGGCTCGAGGCCTTGCTGGCGGCGGGCTTGGGAGTCTTGGCGGCGGCCTTCTTCGCGGTGTCCGCGGGCGCCGTCGTCGCGCCCGCCTTGGGGCTCGCCGACGACGACTTCGCCACCGACTTCTTCGCCGAATCGGGCGCGGCTGAGACCGCCTTGCCCGTCTTCTTCGCCACGCTGTCGACGCCGGCCACCGCGGGCCTGGGCGTGTGCCTGACCGTCGTCGCCGAGACGGGCTTTGAAGCGCTGTCCGCGGCCGGCCGGGTCGCGAGCTTCGCCGGCGCGGTCGCGCGCTTCGCCGTGTCGGGGGCGGCCGAAGTGCCGCCGGCGGCCGGCTTCGTGGACACGGCCCGGTGCGTCGCCCGCACCGCGGCGCTGTCGGCGTGCGGCGTCACCACGGGCACCGACGTGTCCGTGACCGGCGTGGCGGCGGCGGCCTTGATGCTGGTGTGGCCGGCGGACGCAGGGCGCGGGGCTTCAGGGTGCGCCGCGGTCGAGCCCGCGGGCCCACCGGCCTTGGTGGCGGCCGCCAAGGCACCGGCGCGCGCGGGCTTCACCGCCTCACCCGAGTCCGGCTCGGCGCGGCCCGCGGTCTCGCGGCGCGCCGCGGCCTCGCGTGCCGCCGCCAGGCCCTTCACGAACGCGATGTTCGCGAGGTGTTTCTCGTAGGAGGGCGCGAAGATGTGCCGGCCCTGGCCGTTGGAGACGAAGTAGAGGTCGTTGGTGCCGGGCGTGGCGTGCATCACCGCCTCGATCGCGGACAGGCCGGGGCTGCAGATCGGGCCCGGTGGCAGGCCCTCGTGGCGGTAGGTGTTGTAGGGCGACTCGACGCGCAGGTCCTTGAACGTGAGCCGCGAGCGCGGGCCGCGGCCGAGGGCGTAGCCCACGGTCGGATCGGCCTGCAGCAGCATGCCGCGGTCCAGGCGGTTCAGGTACACGCGCGCGATGCGCGGGCGCTCCACCTCGGCGCGCGACTCGGACTCGACGATGCTCGCGAGGGTCAACACCTCGTGCGCGTTCATGCCCAGCGGCAGCGAGTCGTAGCCCGCCGTGGCGCGCTGCACGCGGTCGCGCGTGCGCGCCACCATGGTGCGCAGCACCACCTCGGCGCTCGTGCCGGGCAGCCACTCGTACGAGTCGGGCGCCAGCCAGCCCTCGAGCGACGGCGCGCTCACGTCCAGCGAGTCGAGCATGCCGGGATCGTGCGCGAGCGAGTCGATGGCGTTGGCGCGGATGCCGACCTGGCGCTGGATCAGGAGCGCGGTCTCGCTGATCATCAGGCCTTCGGGGATGGTGACGAGGTTCAACCCGAACATGCCCTTGTCGAGCGCGCGCAGCAGCGCCGGCACGGTGATGCCGACGCGGAACGAGTACTGGCCGGCCTTGACCGTGCGATCGAGCTGCATGACCCGCGCGAGCAC
>DATLUU010000372.1:0-4031 GCA_035577885.1 Verrucomicrobiia bacterium | reverse complement strand
GCTCGCGCGAGTTCGTGACGCCCGAATCCCTGCGCCGCTGGTCGCGGCCGTACGACCTGCGGCTGCTCGCGGCCGCGGGGCCGTCGCGCTACCACACCATGCACGTGTGCAAGCGCGACGCGCTGCTCTATGAATTCGCGGACTACCCGGTGGGCGCGTTCTCATGGGACGTGACCGCTCCGGGCAATCCCGGCTTGAAGGAGGCACTCACGCGCCTCGAGGGCGCGGTGATGGGCGGCATCGACCACGAGGGCGTGCTCCAGCGCGGCCCCGACGCGGCGATCGCGGCCTGGCGCAGCGCCCTCGAGGACACCGGCGGCCGGCGGTTCCTGTTCGCCCCCGGCTGCTCGATCCCGCCGCAGACACCTGATGCGACGCTCGCGGCGCTCCGCGACGAGGTCGAACGCGCACCGGCGCGACATGGAGGGTCTTGAAGCTCCCCTGAAGTGCGAGCAGGCGGATCCGAAGGAGGGTTCGACATGCAACGCAAGGCGATCATCTCCTCGATGTGGCTGTTCGTCGCGTGCCTCGCCGGCGCGGCGCTCGCGCAATCGGAGTTCAAACCCAATTCGACCACGCCCGCGCCGGCCGCGCGGACGCCGGGCAGCAGCAACACCTCCGGACCCGGTCGGGTTTCCGCGCGTGTGGGCATTGGCGAGAGCGCACCCGACTTCGAGCTCCTGCAGCTCGACGGCAAGCCGCTCCGCCTGTCCGCGACTCGCGGCCGCTGGGTGATGGTGTGGTTCGTCCAGAACCGCGACTCGTTCGCGCTGGTCGAGCCCCTGGCGGAGTCGCTCGGGAAGCTGGGCGTGCGCACGCTCGCGGTGTGCTACGACAAGACGCAGGCGCTCGCGCATCGGCTCCACGGACAGAAGCTCTCGTACACGCCGCTCGCCGACCCGACCGGTGACATCGTCTCGCTCTACGGGCTGCTCGACGCGACCAGCTCGCGTGAGGGGGTGCAGCCTGGATTCGTGCTGGTGAACCCGATCGGAGACGTGCGCATGGCGCTTCTCGGACACCAGCTCTCCACCAGTGATGCGTCGAAGCTCGTGGAGCTGGCGGTCGTGGGCGAATAGCGCGCGCCTTCTCCGCCCCGCGCGCTCAGGCGGCCCGGCGCTGCCCTCTGGGGTCGAACAGCGCGCGCAGCGAGCGCTCCACGTCCGGGAACGAGAACGGCTTCGCCAGCACGCGGTCCACGCCGCGCGAGAGCGCCGCTTCCTCCTCGAGCTGGAAGCCCCAGCCGGAGACCAGCACCACCGCGCACTCCGGCCGCCGCGACTTCACCACCGCGGCCAGGTCCCAGCCGTTCACCTCGGGCATGCCGAGGTCGGTGAACACCACGTCGTACGTCTCCTGCCGCAGCGACTCGACCGCCGCGGGCCCGCCGAGCGCGGGCGTCACCTGGTGGCCCATGCCGCGCAGCATCTCGGAGAGCACGGTGAGCACGCTCTCCTCGTCGTCGACGACCAGCGTGCGCAGCGTCGTGGGCGTGGGGCCGTCCGCGGACGGCCCGAGCTCCACCGGCACCACGCCGGTCGGGAACGAGAGCGTGAACTCGGTGCCGTCGCCGGGGCTGCTGTGCACGTCGATCTGGCCGCGGTGGCGCTTGACGATGCCGTAGGCCACCGAGAGCCCGAGGCCCGTGCCCTTCACTTCCTTCGTGGTGAAGAACGGATCGAACACGCGCGCGCGCGTGTCGTGGTCCATGCCCACGCCCGAGTCGCGCACCCGCACGCGCACCTGGTCGCCCTCGTCGGCGCTCGTGATCCACAGCTCGCCACCCGCGGGCATGGCGTCCACCGCGTTCAGGACCATGTTCGTGAACACCTCGCGCAGCTCGGAGGCGGCGCCGGCGATGGGCTGCGACGCTTTCAGGTCCAGGTGCAGGTTCACCACCACGCCGCGGCGCTTGGCGCCCGCCTCCCACGCCGGCCGCGTCAGCTCGACGACGCCGTAGAGCACACGGTTCAGGTCCAGCGTCTCGAAGCGCTCGTCCTGGCGCACGCGCGTGAACTCCTGCACGCGGCGCACCGTCTGCGCGCCATCGAGTGCCGCCTGCTCGACGACGCCGAGCTGGCGGCGGATGCCGGGGTCGTCGACGGTCTGGAGCAGGAGCTGCGTGCGCCCCAGGATCGCGGCGAGGATGTTGTTGAAGTCGTGCGCCACGCCGCCCGCCATCTCACCGAGCGCGTTCAGCTTCGCCGACTGCACGAGCTGCGCCTGCGTCGCCCGCAGCTCATCGTAGGCGAGCTTGATGCTCTCGTAGAGCCGCGCGTTCGCGATCGCGGCACTGCACGGGCCGGCGAACAGCGTCGCCAGCTCGAGGTCCTCCTCCTGGAAGCCGCGCGGGCCGATGCGCGACAGCGTGATCACGCCGAGCACACGCTCGCGGGAGACCAGCGGCACGCACAGGAGCGCCGACTGCTCGGGCGGCGTGCCGGGCACGGTCATGGCACGCGGATCGCTCTCGGCGTCGTTCACGATCTCGCCGCGGCCCGAGAGCGCGACGTGGCCGGTGATGCCCTCGCCGGGCTTCAGCCGTACGGCGAGCATCTCGTCCATGTACGTGCGCGCATCGCACACCGCCGGCACCAGCACGTTCTCGCGGTCGTCGTGCAGGAACACCGTGCACTCGTCGGTCTGGATCACCTGCCGGATCTGCTTGGCGATGGTGCCGAGGATGGTCTTCAAGTCGAGCGTGTTGACCACGGCGCGGCCCACGGCCAGGAGCGCGCTGAACCGCTCGCGCTGCGCCACCTCGCGGCGCAGCACGTCCTCGAGCGGCACGTCGGGGAGCGGATCCGCCGGGTCGCGCAGCCACGGCCAGCGCGCGAGCGTCACCAGGGCTTCCTCGACCGCCGGCGCGGTGACTCCGGCCGCCTGCCAGGTCGCGATCCGGCGCGACAGCTCGGGCACGAACGTCGCGAGCCCGCCCTGCTCGAACGCGCCCGCCATCGAGCCGACGAGCGAACCCGCCTCGGCACGCGCGCGATCGGCGCCGAGCCCGGCGGAGAGGGCACGCTGGAGCGCACCCTCGGTGGTGGCCCGATGTTCGTTGAGCAGATGCGCGATCGACGGGTACAAGCCCTCTCCCGGAACGAGGAAACGAGTGATAAGGAGTTTTCGGTAGGGCCCCCGGTGCGGCTTGAGTCAGTAAAGTCGTGTAAAGGTTTACACTCGCATGCTGCACGCCCGTTTCCCTCATTATGAAGTGCGCTGGTGCGCCGCGGACCCGAGCGCTGGCGCTGGGCGCCCCACGGGCCGCGGCCGGGCCGGTTCGCCTCGTCCATCTCCCTGCAATCTGTTAGCACTTGGCCGCCCCCCGAACCCCACTGGCGAGGAAGCTGCGTGCCCCGGAGCCACCCACTGCTTCTGATGTGCTCGCTGCCGGCGGTCCTGCTGGCGAGCCCCCGCGCCACGGCCGCCAACGACGACGCGGCCGCACCCATCGTCACCGCGGAGCGCGCGTTCGCGGCGCAGGTGCGCTCGGCCGGCGTGCGCGATGGCTTCCTCGCCTGGCTCGCGCCGACGAGCGTGGTGTTCCGCCCCTCGCCGGTGAGCGGGATCAAGACCTACGAGAAGCAGAAGCCCGGCTGGAACGGCCTGCTCGCGTGGACCCCCATGCACGCGGCGATCAGCGCCGACGGCAAGCTCGGCTGGAGCACCGGGCCGTGGACCTGGAGCCGCGACTCGACGCAGAAGAAGCCCGACGCGCACGGCGAGTACATGAGCGTGTGGCGGCTTCAGGCAGACGGCTCGTGGAAGGCGGTGCTCGATTGCGGCGTCGACCATCCCGCGCCCGGACGCGAGACGCCCGGGATCACCTATGGCGCGCCGTTGTCGGGTGCGAGCCTCGGGGCCAAGCCGCTCGCGGCGCGCCAGTCGCTCTACCAGGCCGACGCGGGCTTCGCCAAGCTCGCCGGCTCGGCCGGCGTGAGCGATGCGATCGAGCGCTACGGCACCGAGGACATCATCGTGCTGCGCGAGGGCGACCAGCGCGTCACCGGCCGCGCCGCCGCACGCGACTC
>DATLUU010000371.1:0-3571 GCA_035577885.1 Verrucomicrobiia bacterium | reverse complement strand
CGAACAGCTCGACCTTCGCCGTCTCGTAGCGCAGGCCCAGGCGCGCGCAGGCGACCGTGGCCTCGCGTGACTCCCGGAGCGCGTCCTCGTGCGCCCCGAGCCGGAGCAGGATCTCGGTGCGATCGAGTCGCGACAGGGCGGCGAGCGAGGGATAGCCCCGAGTCTCCGCCTCGTCGCGGACGCGCGCGAGACCGGCCAGCGCGCGCTCGTGCTCGAGCTCGAGGAAGTCGAGGTAGGCGAGGTTGTATTCCGCGGCAAGCGCCTCGTTCGCGTTGCCCGCGGCGCGCTGGGCGTCACGCGCGGCCGCGTAGTGCCGGCGCGCTTCGCCGCAGCGGCCGAGGAGCGAGAGGCAGTTGCCGACGTTCGCGCCGATCATCCGCGCGCCGGCCGCATCGCCCGCTCGCTCGAGCGCGCTCCGGGCCGCCCGATAGCTCGCGAGCGCCCGCTCGGGAAGATCCAGGCGATGCCAGAGGTTGCCCTCGTTGTTGAGGAGCCGGCCGAGGGCGGCTCCGTCGCCGCAGCGCTCGAGCAGCCTGCGGCCGCGGGCGGCCGCGCGGCGGGCGTCGGCGTAGCGCCCCAGGTACATCAGCGCGTCGACGAGCCCGATGGCGCACCGGCCCTGCTCGCGTGTCTCGCCGGCGGCGGCGAACCAGGCGTCCGCACGCCGATACGCCGAAGCGGCTTCGCGCGCGCGCCGCAGGCTCCGCAGCACGTGCGCGCGCAGACGCCACAGCGTGCCGCGGCCGGCGGGGTCCGCGCGCCGCGCCGCCACCCCGAAGCCCGCCTCGAGCCGCGTCAGCGCGGCCGCGGGCTCCGTGCGGCGGAGGTCTTCAACCTCGGTGACGAGCACGTCCATGGCTCGGTCTCAGGGTCGGTCTCAGGGTTCGATCGCGGGCAGCCAGAATCGCTCTTCGAAGCCGACCAGGCGTACGGTCAGGCGCGCGAGTGGCAGTCCGCTGAACATGAAGCTGCCGTCGGCGTCTGGGCGGACGGCGCGGTGCTCCGTGCCCACGTCGACCACGATAGACCAGAGGTGGGCTTCCGTCGTGGTGAATCTGCCGCGGATGCCGATCGTGCTTCCACCTTCGCGTTCCACCTCCAGCTCGAGGGAATGTGTGCCGAGCTTGAATCGCATGCGCCTCGCCCCGCCAACTGACCGGCGTGCGGCGGCGGTGAGGGGCTGATCCGAAGAGTCGAACAGCAGCTCGGCGACCGCGTCCACGAGCCCGCGTGCGCCCACGGACCTCGCGACGGGGGTGAACAGCGCGAACGCCCGCTGGCGCAGCGCGGGGGGCACCGGACCCACCCGGTCCCGGCGCATGATCGCGAGCAGCTCGCCCAGCGAACGCACGCGCTCCCGGCAGGTCGGACACGGGCGGCCGAGGTGCTGCTCGACGCTGCGCTTCCCGGCCTCAGCGAGCCGCTCCTCGAGGAAGTCCAACACCTGGTTCGTCCGTAGGTGTCGATCCCGGTTCCGATTGGCGATCACGACCAGCCTCCGACTCTCCCGGCCGCGGTTCAGCGGCGCGCCTCACTACCCTTCACGCACAGAGGTGGGTCGAGGGTCATCGGGAATACCTGACGGATCCGAGCGCAGGATCGCGAAGTGGTCCCGCAGCCGCTCGATGCAGCGGGCCCGCGTTGGCCCGAGCGACCCCACCGGCACGCCAAGCCGTTGCGAAAGCTCGCTATAGGAGGGTGTCGGGTCCTCGTAATAAAGCGCCTGCAGCAGCCGCCTGCAGCGCTCCGACGCCGCTCCGAGCGCGAGGCGGACCTCGTGCTCGCGTTCCGCGCGCTCGACATCGCTCCCCACCGGCCCCCGCTCGTCCTCGAGCCGGTCGATCGTGCCGTCCTCGCGGTCTTCTCGCGCTGCCTCGCGGCGACGCCTGAGTGCCGTGGTGCGGGCGATCCGCTCGGTGGTGCTGGCGAGCCAGCGCACCAGTGCGCGCCCGTCCCGCAGGCGGGGCAGGCCCTTCAAGAGTGCGGTGAAGACGTCCTGGAAGACGTCCCCCAGGTCCTCGTCGCTCAGCCGGAACGAGCGGCCGATCGCGTACACGAGCCGCTCGTGACGCCGGACGAGGGCCTCCCATGCCCTGGCTTCACCCGCCGCGCAGCGCACCACGAGTCGAGCGTCGAGATCGGGGTCGAGGTCGCGAGCCGGCTGGAGCTTCATGACGTGGCGACGATAGCCGCAGGTGCCGCTCCCCTGCGAGGGCCTTCTCGGTATCAGGCCGGGCCATCCCTCCACCTATCCGATCGAAACCCCCCGCACGTGGCAGGTCGGTTGGCATCGGTGGTTGTCAGTCCACGTGAGCGGCCGCGGGCCCCGGGTGCTCCACGACGGACCTTGCTCCGCATCGAGGACCGCCCCGACCTGGGACCGCGGCCGCAGGGGGGGCGACACCGAGCCGCTCATCGAGCCCCCGCGGGGTGCCGGAAAGCGATGCTGTCCTGCGGCAATCGCGATACCCCCAGACCGAGCACCCCGCAGTTCTTCCTCCTCGTTACCGGGCTCCGCGTCGGCTCACCACGGCGCGCCCTTCGTCGCCTGCGCCTTCACCTCGGCGATCGCCTTGGGGTCGTTGGGGAAGAGGCCGACCTTCGCCAGCCGCTCGATCAGCGGCACCCAGCGCGCCTCCCTGGCGAACACCTGCTTGAACAGCGCCAGCGCCTCGGGCTTCTTGCCGTTCTGGTACATCGTGCTCGCCGCCCAGAACTGCAGCTCGACCACGTCGGGCGCCAACTTCATCGCCTCGGCGTAGGCGTGCGCCGCCTCGGCGCTCTTCTTCGCGGTGGTGAACGCGTCGCCCGCGTCCTCGAGGTTGTACGCCCGGCGCAGCCGCAGCAGCCGCCGCAGCTCGACCAGCGGGTGGTCGTGGTCCTCGACGCGCAGGTTCACGACCACGTTGTCCCAGGGATTGACGCCCTTCTCGCCCTTGACCACGACCATCGCCGCCGACTGCCGGCCACGGATGTCGCCGCCGGCCTTGTCCGCCGCCTCGAGCGCCTGCATCAGCCGCTCGGATAAGTCGCCCTGCGCCTTCTCGAACGCCGCCCTCATCGCCGGCCAGATGGTCGCGTTCGACATCAGGTTTGCCTGGCAGGAGAACTGCGCTCCCTGCACGTCGCCCGCGTCCGGGATGCACGACGGCCCGGTGTACGCCGCCACGTTCCCCTTCGCGTCCACCATCGCCACCTGCCGGCCATCGTGCGTCGAGTCGGCTTTGAGCAGCGCGTCGAGCGCCTGCTTCGCCGTGTAGCCCTGCTTTATCAGCGCGAGTCCCTTGGGGCCGTAGTCCACGAGCACGAGCGACTGCGTGGCCACGGCGCCGACGCCGGCCTCCGCCCACGGCACGATGGGTCCGACGCTGAAGTAGTGCGACTGCACCGCCACGCCCAGCTCGCCGGTCTTCGGATCGCGCGCGACGATCGAGTACGTGTGCGCGAGCGGCGACGGCGCACCGCCGGGGGAGACGAGGGCCAGCGTCGGCGCGGCGAGCGTGGCGAACAGCAAGGCGGCAACGTTCTCGAGGTTCATGACGGGCTCCCTCCGGGCGCACGGCGTGGGGGT
>DATLUU010000370.1:0-9060 GCA_035577885.1 Verrucomicrobiia bacterium | reverse complement strand
ACGCTCGGCGTGCACGACTACGTGACCAAGAACAGCTTCGACACCGTGGTGCTCGGGCTCTCGGGCGGGATCGACTCCGCGCTCACGGCGTGCGTCGCCGTGGACGCGCTCGGTGCGGAGAAGGTCGTGGGTGTTTCGATGCCGTCGCCGTTCACCTCGAGCGCCTCCAAGGCCGACGCCGAAAGACTCGCGAAGGCGCTCGGGATCCGCCTCGAGACGATCCCGATCGGCGACATGATGGGCGCCTACGACCACGCGCTGGCGCCGGCGTTCGAGGGGCGCGCCGCGGACACGACCGAGGAGAACCTGCAGGCACGCATCCGCGGCAACACGCTGATGGCGCTCTCGAACAAGTTCGGCTGGCTGGTGCTCACGACCGGCAACAAGAGCGAGGTGAGCGTGGGCTACTGCACGCTCTACGGCGACATGGCCGGCGGCTTCGCGATGTTGAAGGACGTGTACAAGACGCAGGTGTATGCGCTGTCGCGGTGGCGCAACCAGCGCTCGCCGGTGATCCCGGAGAACACGATCACGCGCGCGCCCTCGGCAGAGTTGAAGCCCGGCCAGACCGACCAGGACTCATTGCCCCCGTACGACACGCTCGACGCCATCCTTCGCCTCTACGTCGAGGAGGATCGCTCGATCGCCGAGATCGCGCGCGAGGGCTTCGACGAAGCGCTCGTACGCCGCGTCGCGCGCATGGTGGACCTGGCCGAGTACAAGCGCCGCCAGAGCCCGCCCGGCATCAAGATCACGCCGCGCGCATTCGGCCGCGACCGGCGCCTGCCGATCACGAACCGCTGGTGGGGGTAGCTCGCCGCTAGACCGCGGCGCCGACGACGACGATCAGCGAGCCCTTCGTCACCGTGACGCTCACCAGGCCGGTGGTGACGATGTAGAGCCGGAAGTTCCCGTCGCCCTTCACCTCGTCGATCAGCGCCTGGCGGCCGTCGAAGAGCGCCGCCGAGCGATCCCAGTCCACCTTCTCGCTGGCGTGGCCGGCGAGCGTGAGCGGTCCCCACAGTCGCGTGCCGTTCTGCTGCGGCGGCCCGATCGCCGACGGATCACGAACGAGCCAGACCTCGATCTGGGCCTCGGAGGCGCCGTTGTTCGTGAACTTCCCGACCAGCGCCATGTCCTCCACGCGCTTGATCTGATCCTTGTGATCGTTGTACTCGCTCACCGTGTTGAGGTCGACGTCGAAGGTCTCGCTGAGGCTCGAGTTGACGGTGATCGGGTCCGGCAGTCCGTAGGTGACGGCGAACTGTCCCGACGTGAGCATGCACCCGGCCGCCGCGAGCGCGGCCAACGCCAGCAGCGGCATCCCACGGCGGATCACGTGCATGGTCGGGCCTCCCCTCACGGCGTGTTGAAGATCGAGTACGTGGCGCCGAGCGTGACGTTGAACATCTTTCGCGAGGTCTCGCCGGACGAGGCCATCTGCAGCTCGCCGCGCACGTCGAGCATGAGCTTCGGGATCAGCGTCACGCCGAGCCCGAGCCCGAGATCGTACGAGGTGAACGACTCGTCGGAGCCGTCGCGCTGGAAGCGCGCGCTGCCGATGCCGCCGAACGGGTAGAGCAGCGTCTTGGTGCCGAACGGCAGCAGCGCGTTGACGCCATAGGTGGTGACGTCGGATCCCGAGCGCGTGACGCTGAACCCGGGCGAGGTCTCGATCGTCTTGTCGCCGAGCGCGGATGTGGAATAGAACGGCTCCACCGCGAGCAGGGCCGCCAGCCGCACGGGGATGCGCGCGCCGAAGATCGAGCCCTGGCTCTGGTCGTCCTGCAGCACGGGGAAGCTCATGCCGCCGAAGACACCGCCGGCGATCGCGATCGTGCCCGCGCGCGCCGCGGGCGCGAGCAGCACCGCGACGATGAATATCGCCCACCACGTCCGGTTCATGGTTGGCTCCTCCTGGACGGGAGGATACTACTGCCGCGTCTGGACGATGTGCACCGTGGCGCCGCAGTGCCGCGCCAGGAGGTCGGCCACGCGCGCGAGCATCGCCGAGAGATGGTCGCCGGGCCGGTCGACCGGACAATAGATCACCGCGAGCAGCGACCGCGTCGCCTCGGTGACCTGCGTGCGCGCGGAGTCCGACGTCGGCGCGCCGAACGCGCCTTCGTCGTCGGCGAGCATCGGACGGCCGGCGACGTTCACCGCGCCCTTGCGGATGCCTTCGTAGTGCTCACCCGGACGCCCGAGCCTCGCCACGATCGTGCCCTTCAGGTGCGCGCGATCGTAGAGCCCGATCGGAAGCTGGTGCTCGAGCGAGGCGAGATTGCAGACGTCGACCGCGGGATGGATCACCGGCAGTCCCTTGCCCTGCAGCACGCGCCGCAGCAACGCCTCGCTCGCCGGCCGCGACTTCGTGGGATCGACGCCGAGCCGATGGAACATGCTGCGCGTCTCGGCCACGCCCGGCAGGTCAGCAGCAGCGCGTCCCGCGATGCGGCGCATCAGCTCGCGGATCGTGGCATCGCGCTCTTGCTCGAACGCCTCGCCCAGCGGCTCGCCGTTCAGTCCATCGGCCTCGAGCCAGCCCAGCGTGACGATGCCCTTGAGGGCGTCGTCCATCTCGAGCGCGAGACCACGGGCCTGGAGCGACATGTGGTCTCCTGCGAGTTGGGACTCCGGCGCTCACTCGCGCTGCCGTGATCACATCGCGATGCTCACGCGCCCCGCGACACGCGGAGGATCGATGAGCGGGCGGCGGGAAATCCATTTCCGACCCAATGCACGTTGGCGCAAAGGCCCCCAGTGCGATTGCGGCCTAAACTCTTGTCAGCGCCGCCCGCCGGTTCCCGAGTCCCGTAGAAGGTCGCGTCGTGCCGCTCGCGCCGCTCCAACCGGCAGTACCATCGCGCGTGTTGCTCGTCGTGGTTGCGCGACAGGCGGTGTGAATCGATGCCGCACCATAGCGTGCGCGCGGGACCCTGCCAACCGTTTTTCGCCGCGCGCGCGAATTTTTTTCGTGCCGTGGAGCTCGTGCTCGCACACGAACGCATGCGAGAGATTTTTCTCACGCGTGACGCTCCGCGTGGGCACAGGGGACAGGGCCACGCGCACGGCACGCAGCATGGTGGCCAGCGAACGCGGGTCCGCGAAACGCCGCACCGAAACGTGCGGAGCCGCGTCCACAGCGCGCGAACTCGATGTGTCGGAGCGCGCTGCGTGCGCTACTTCAGGACGCGCTGGAAGTCGTCTCCGCCGGCGGCAGCCGGCGCGTCACCGAGCGCACGCGCCACGTCTTGCGCTCGTCGCCCTCGCCCAGCTCGACCGGATCCCCGATCCCCCGCCCCAGGATCGCCTTCGCGATCGGCGTCTGGTGCGAGATGACGTGGTCACCCAAATGGTGCTCGCCGTCGCCCAAGATCCAGTACGACGTGGTGTCGGTACCACTTTCGAGCACGACCTCGGTACCGAGACCGGCGACGCCTTCGCGGAACTCGGCGTCCTCCACGAAGCGTGCCCGCGAGATGCGCAACTGCAACGATCCCGCGCGTTTCTGGGCGTTGCTCTGCTTGAGCTTCGCCGAGTGGTACTCGGCGTTCTCCTTCAAGTCGCCGAGCTCGCGGGCCTTCTGGATCGTCTGCGGGATCGTGGTCCGGAGCTCGCGCTCCAACTCCTCCAACTCGCGCTGGAGCCTGCCCCACGTGGCGCGGGTCATCACCGGCGTGTCGAATTCCTCCGCCTGCTCGCCCACCTGGCTGAACAGCGCGTCGGTCTTCTTCTGGCGGTGGTCCAGCACCCACTGCTTCTCGTTCTGCATGCCCACGCGCGCCACCGCGTCGAGCGCGGGGAACAGGAAGCGGTCGCTGGAGCGCCACTGCCGCAACAGCACGCGCAGCTTGAGCCTCGCCTCGTTCGGCGGCGTCACCCCCGCGAGCATGCGCGGGAACTCGCCGCCCTCGTCGATCCAGCGCAGCACCTTCTCGCCGGTCGAGGGCTTGGGCTTCTCCTCGATCAGCTGGAGCGAGGCGATGAACAGCCGCCAGGCATCCTCGGGCGTCTTGCCCGAAGCGATGTCGTCCTCGATCAGCCGCAGCATGGCCGCCGGGTAGTGCACGGCGTGGTCGATCAACGTGCGCCGCAGCTGCGCCTTGCCCGTGTCGTCCAGCGCGGCGCGATCCTTCTCCGCCTCCTCACGCACCGCGGCGAATCGCGAGTCGAGCGCGGAAAGGATCGCCTCGACCGCGACGCCGGCCGTCCGCGAGTCGGCGAGGAACGCGAGCTGCTCGTCCTCGTACGACAGGTCGCTGATGCCGATCTCGAGCCCCCACAGCGCGCGCACCACGCCCAGCCACACCGGGCGCTGCTCCGGGAACCAGCGCGCGAAGTAGAGGCCGGCGCGCGCGCGGTCGGCCTTGTCGGCCTCGGAGTCGAGCGTGAGCCTCTGCACGAAGCGGCCGAAGCGGACCTTCAGCGCCTCCTCGAGCGCCGGATGCTGGGCGAGGAACTTGCGGATCGTGCCGAGGTTGGTCTTGGCGGGCTTCCGCACCTCGAGCGCGGGCAAAGGCGCGTCGTCATTGGAGCTTTCGCCGCCCGCGGCCCCGGCCGAGCCGGCTCCCGCCGCGCCGGGGGCGAACCGCCGCTCCGGCGCGAGCCGGTAGAACTGCTCGAAGGCACGCGCGTGGTCGATGCGCGGGTCCTTCTCGCAGGCGGGTTTCGCCTTGCGCCAGAACACGGTCCACTCCTTGGCCGGCACCAGGTCGGTGGCGATCAGGAAGAGTTTCAGGCGGTTCGCGTCGGCGGAGCCGCCCAGGCACTTGAGCGCGCTCACGATCATGCCCGCCTGGTCCTCGGTGCGCAGGCGCGTCACCTCGGCGGGGTTCGTGAAGCGCACGAGCCGGATGTCGTCCTCGGCCACCGGGATGAGCGTCCGCCGCGCCGCCACGTAGGGCATCTTGTGGCCCTTCGACTTCATGAAGTCGACGACGATCGTGACCGTGTCGTTGGACACGATCCGGCCCGGCCCGAAGCCGTCGTGCAGCACGCCGCGACCCGGCGCCAGCGAGGCGATGGTGTCGAACGCCTCGATCGCCTTGGGCAGCGGCGTGTCGCCGTCCGCGAGCCCGCTCTGCGCCACGGCCTCGTCGAGCTTCGGCACCTGCTTGCCCGGGCCCTGCTTCAACGCCACGGTGACCGCGTCGCGGAACGGCTCGGCCGCCGCCTCGCCCTTCGCCGCCACCGCCGCCGCCACCACCTTGCGCAGCGGCTCCAGCGCCTCGCCCGCACGCCCACTCTTGCCGAGGCCGCTCACCGCGATGTCCGCGATGTCGCGCGCTTCCTTGAACGCGCCCTTGCCCGCCACCACCGGGAGTGCCGCCGCGACGTGGATCAGCCCTTCCCAGTCGTCGTGCTCGGCCAGCTCGTCCGCCGCCGACTCGAGGTCGTCGTAGCGCGCCTCGTCGGCGAAGCGCGGCGCCAGGTCGCCGAGCAGCGCGCGCCGGTCGTCGCCGCGGCCCGCGTCACCGAGCCTTCGCGCCAGCTTCTGCGCCAGCTCGAGGTCGTCGGGCATGATCGCCCAGGCGCGCGACAGCGCATCCAGCCGCTCGGGGTCCTTGCCCAGCCCTTCGTGCGCCTCGACCAGCAGCCGTGCCGCCGCCTGCGTCTGCACCAGCGACAGCGAGCGCTCCGCGATGGCCGCGAGCGGCTCCCACTTCTTCTTCGCCAGCACCTTCTCGCCCAGCGTCAGCAGCGTCTGCTGGGCGCGCTCCACCTCGCCGTTCAGTGCGCACACGGCGGAGAGGAGGTAGTAGACGCCCCACGAGGGATCGGCCTGCTTCAAGCGGCCCCCCAGCTCGTCTCGCATCCAGACGAGGCGCTTCTCCGCCTGGGCATCGTGCGCCAACGTCTCGAGCTGGGTGCGAGCGGAGGCCGAGAGGTCGGCTCCGAGCTCGCCACGGAGCACGGCGGGGAGGGCGTCGCGGACGGGCATGGCCTCGCAGATGGTGAAGAGTCGGCGGCTCGTCAAAAGGGCAGGGGACTATCGCGCAGAGGGCGCTGGGGCGCAAGCGCGCCCCGGCCTCGTCACTCCACCGGCAGCCCCGCCTCGGCGTGCGCCGGGAAGCCCCCGCCCTGGTCCATGAGCTGGGTGAAGCCCGCGCGCCGGAGCACGCTGGCGCCGATGCGCGAGCGCGTGCCCCCCTCGCAGTAGATCGCCAGCGGGCGGTCGCGCGGCAGCTCGCGCGCGCGCGCGGCCAGCTCGCCGAGCGGGATGTGGCGCGCGCCGGGCACATGGCCGCCCGCGTGCTCGCTTGCCCCGCGCACGTCGAGCAGCACCAGCTCGCCGCGCTGCGCGCGATCGAACGCCTCGCGCGCCTCGATCGACGGCGTCACCGCGAGCGGCCCGTTCGCGCGCCGCCACGCCTCGAACGCGCCGGGCCCGTACCAGCCGCGCACGTCGTCCAGGCCGATCATCGCCAGCTGGCGAACGGCGGCGAGGGCGCGCGCGGCGTCGTTCGCGAGCAGCGAGACGGGCTTGTCGTACGGCAGGAGCCAGCCCGCCCAGGTGGGGAAGCTCGTTCCCACCGGGATCGAGAGCGTGCCCGGGATGGCGCCCGCGAGCACGTCCTTGGTCGGGCGCAGGTCCACGATCGCCTCGCCGCGCGCGAGTGCGCCCGGCAGCTCCGCGTCGTCGAGCCGCGGCGGCTCGCGGAAACCGTTCATGAGCGCGGGGCCGTCGCGGTTCATGCGCTTCATGTGCTGGAAGTAGGCCGGCGGCTCGGGCTGCCCGTTCAGGACCTCGCGCACGAACTCCTCCTCGTTCGTCGTGCGCAGACCCCAGTTCGTCTGCCGCTCGTAGGCGATCGACGTCACCGGCAGCCCGCCGAGGCTCTTGCCGCACGCCGAGCCGGGGCCGTGTCCCGGCCACAGCAGCAGGTGCCCCGGGAGGGCTTCGCGGAAGCGCGCGAGCGACGCGAACAGCGCGTGCGCACCGCGCTCCATCGTGCCCTTCATGTTCGCCGCGCGCTCGAGGAGGTCGGGCCGACCCACGTCGCCCGCGAACACGAAGTCGCCGGTCAGGACGCCGACCGGCTCCGGGCTCGCCGCCTCGTCGGTGACGACGAAGCTCACGTGCTCGGGCGTGTGCCCGGGGGTGCTCAGCACGTCGAGCCGCACGCGGCCGGCGCGGATCGCGTCGCCGTTCCGGACGAGCTTCACGTTGGGCTCGCCCGCCCAGCCGTACTTCCAGTCGGCGTCGCCCTCGTCGGAGAGGTACGCGGTCGCGCCCGCGAGCCGCGCCAGCTCGCGCGTGCCCGAGAGGTAATCGGCGTGGATGTGCGTCTCGGTGACCGCGACGATGCGCAGGTGCTCGGCGTCCGCGGCCTTCACGTAGGCGTCCACGTCGCGGTTCGGGTCGACGACGATCGCCTCGCGCGCGTCGGTGTCGGCGAGCAGGAAGCTCGCCTGGGCCAACGGTTCGTCGTAGAAGCGCTTGAGGAGCACGGGCGGCCTCGGGTGCGGGAAGTGGAGCGGGCGACGGGGCATCTTCTCACAACCGTGCGCGCGGGCGGGCCGATGCGTGACGGCCGCCGCATCCGGCCGCTACACTCGGCCGCCATGAAGATCTACACGCGCACCGGCGACGACGGCACCACCGGGCTCCTCGGCAAGGCACGCGTGCCCAAGCACGACGCGCGCGTCGAGGCCTACGGCAGCGTCGACGAGCTGAACGCGTTGCTCGGCGTGGCGCACGCGCAGGACGTCTCGAAGCTCTTCGGCGAACTGCTGCCCGGCTTCCAGGCGACGCTGTTCCAGCTGGGCGCGGAGCTGGCCACCGTGGACGCGGCGATGCTGGCCAAGCTGTCGCGCGTCGGCGCCGAGGACGTCGCCGCGCTCGAGCGCGAGATCGACCGGCTCGAGGCCGAGCTCTCGCCGCTCACCCAGTTCGTGCTCCCGGGCGGCGCGCCGCTCGCCGCGGCACTCCACCACGCGCGCACCGTGTGCCGTCGCGCCGAGCGCCGCGTCACCGCGCTCGCCGCGCGCGAATCGTTGAGCCCGCACGTCGTCCACTGGCTCAATCGCCTCGCCGATCTCCTGTTCGTGATGGCCCGCGTCGCCAACGCGCGCGCCGGCGTCCCGGATCGCGCGTGGTCGCCGCGCGCGAAGTCTTAGAGCTCGGCGACGCATGCCCGAACCCGAGCCCGCCGTCCCCGACGCCGCACCACGCGCCGGGCTCCGACACTGGTTCCTGGGCCCCACCCGCCTGCGTGCGGGCTGGCGCGTGCTCGCGTACATCGCCATCACCATCGTGCTCGGCGTGGTGTTGCGCACGCTGCTGCTCCTGTCGCGGGTGCCGCTGGCGGACACCTGGACGCCGGGCACGTTCATCGCCGCCGAGCTGGCGACGTTCGCCATCGCGCTCGCCGGCATGTCGATCATGGCGCGTATCGACGGGCTGCCGCTCGCGCGCTTCGGCCTGCCGTCCGATGCGGCGTTCGGCTCGATGTTCTGGGAGGGCTCGTTCTGGGGATTCGCCGCGGTGGTGGTGCTCGTGGCGGGGATCGCGGCGCTCGGCGGCTACCACGTCCACGGAGTGGCGCGGAACGGCGGCTCGTTGCTCGTCAACGCGGCGCTCTGGCTCACGGCGATGGTGATGGTGGGCCTCTCGGAGGAGCTGTCGTTCCGCGGCTACCCGCTCGCGGCACTCGCCGACGGCATCGGCTTCTGGCCGGCGTCGGTGGTGCTATCCCTGGTGTTCGCGGCGCTGCATTACTTCGGCAAGCCCATGGAGAGCATCGCCGACGGCCTCAGCGTGGGGCTGATCGGGCTCTTTCTTTGTTTCACGCTCCGGCGCACCGGCAGCCTGTGGTTCGCGATCGGCTTCCACTTCGCGTTCGACTTCGCCGCCATCCCATTCTTTGGCGCGCCCAACTCCGGCAACCACGGCCATCCGGTGGACACCCGACTGCTGGACAGCTCGTTCTCAGGTCCCGACTGGCTCACGGGCGGCGTGTGTGGGATCGAGGCGAGCTGGCTCGTGTTCCCGCTGATCGCGGCGCTGTTCGCACTGGTCCACCGGCAGTACCGCGGCGTGCGTTTCCCGCCCTC
>DATLUU010000369.1:0-7564 GCA_035577885.1 Verrucomicrobiia bacterium | reverse complement strand
CGTGCTCGCACCGCTCAGCGCCGCGCCCGCGTTCGCGCGGCTTGACGTCGATTTGAATTGACGCGTTTTCACGACGCGAGATGTCGCGAGGCTGCAGTCGTTGATCGGGCTGCGCACCACAATTCGCTGCGCGCCCGTGGCGTGCGTTGGATCACGCTCCCCACGAAAGATGAGGCCCGACGCCCGGTTCTCCAGCGTGCGGGCATCTGTGAACGCCGAATTCGCGGCTGATAATATTCTTGCGTCGGCCCTCGACCACCCGCCCCCGTCGAAGGTGACGCGTGAACCGCTTCTCGCTGACGCACCTGAGCAACGAGGTTCTTCGCCGGGAACTCGCCACCAAGGCCGCAAGAGAGAACGAAGCCACCGCCGGGCTGCTCGCCCACATCGCCGAGTTCGACGAGCGGAAGCTCTACCTGCCCGAGGCGTACGAATCGATGCTGGCGTACTGCACAGGCGAGCTGAAGCTATCCGAGGATGCCGCCAAGAAGCGGATCCAGGTGGCTCGCGTGGGGCGCACCTGGCCGGCGGTGTTCGAAGCCCTGGAATCCGGTCGCGTGCACCTGACGGGGCTCCGTGTCCTGGCGCCCCACATCACGCCCGGGACGGTGGAGGAGCTCCTGGCGGCCGCGACGCACAAGACGAAGGAGGCGATCGAGCGCCTCCTCGCGGAGCGCTCGCCGCGGCTCGACGTCCCGGCGCTGGTGGCGCCGACGTGCGCGGAGGGTGCCCCAGGGCACCTTCGCAACACGGATTCGCAAGCACTTACCGGCGCTGACACGCCTCCGGCCTGCGACCGTGTCACTCCGCTCTCCGCCGAGTCCTACGCCGTCCAGTTCACGCGCAGCCGCGAGGCCGACGAGCGCTTCCGCTACGCGCAGGACCTGCTCGGCCACCAGGTGAAGTCCAGTGATCTTGCCGAGGTCTACGACCGCGCGATCAAGCTCTTGATCGAGAAGCTCGAGCGAGTTCGCTTCGGGGCGTGCGCCAAGCCACGCAAGCGCGGGCGCCCGAAGGCCGCGGAGGCGTCACGGCTTGAGCCCCACCAGCTCGAGGTCATCCCCTGGCTGCGTGAGCTGGGCTGGCGCGAGGCCGAGTGCCGCATCGCCGTGGAGCGCTGTCGCGATATGGCCGACGCGCCGCTCGAGGAGCGAGTGAAGGGCGCGCTCAGGTGGTTCGGGGCCCGGATCGGGCGCAAGGTGTCGTACTCGCCAGCACCATGACCGGGAGGCCGCAGCCGCTCCCACTTGTCGCCGGAGTACACGCGCGGTCACATCGCGAGCTGTCGCGGCGCATGTCGGCGCTTCGTGGCCGCATCGGGCCCCGCCCCGGGCCACCTACCAGCGCGTCTTCGCCACCGCGGCCCGCAGCTCGTCGGTGGTGCGCGCCACGCCCGAGCGCATCACGATCTGCGTCCGCCGGAGCACGGTGAGGTCGCGCGTGGGGTCGCCGGGCACGACGATCAGGTCGGCGATGCGGCCCTTCTCCAGCGTGCCGAGGTCCTCGCCCCGTCCCATCGCACGCGCCGCGTCCCGGGTGGTCGCCAGCAGCACGTCGGTGGCGGAGAGCCCAGCGTGCCGCATCGCCTCCATCTCCGCGAAGATCGCGGGGCCGTGCAGCGTGAGCGGGTTGCCGGCGTCGGTGCCGGTGGCGATGGGGATGCCCACGCGCTTCACCGCGAGCAGGTTCGCGTCCATCACCTTGTGGCGGAGTGCGAGCGCCGTGTCCCGCAGCGACGGCGAGGGACCCAGGAGGCGGCGCGCCTCCTCGGGCGTGCTCGCGATCCGGGCGCGCGTGAGCGAGTCCACCGCCCCCAGCGGGTCGTCGATCGCCGGTGCCGCGCCGGTCCGCGCCGCGAGCGGGATCTTGCCGTAGCCGTCGCTCACGGTGAGCGTGGGGCAATAGAAGGTGTGCGCCTCCTTCGCGAGCCGCAGGAACTCGCCGTCCACCGGCACGTCCATGACGCTGTGGACGAGCAGCCGGGCGCCGGCGCGCAGCGCCGCCTTGGCCTCGGCGAGCCCGGTGGCGTGCACGATCAGCGGCAGGCCCTCGCGCTTCGCCTCCGCGCCGGCCACGTTCACGTTGCGCGCCATCGCGTCGAGGTCGCTCCCCGGGCGCACGATGAACCACACCTTCACCGCGTCGGCGCCGATGGACTTCAAGTAGCGCACGCCCTCGATGGCGCTCGTGCTGTCGTTCAGGTACATGAACTGGCGCTCGGCGGGCAGGTTCAACCAGAAGTCGTACGTCGAGAGCAGCGGCCCCGCCGCCGCGATGTGCGGCGCGTCGGTGTTCGCCTCGGCGGCGTGCGCCATGGCGACGGTCCAGGCGTAGCCGCCGACGTCGAACACGGAGGTCACGCCGCAGGCGAGCCAGGCGCGCTGGAACACCTCCGGATGTTCGCGCAGGCGCTTCTCCACCTGCTCGTACGGATACGTGGAGCGGAGGTCGAGCGCGTCGGGCCGGCCGTCCACCCAGCCGGTCTGGGAGAAGTGGACGTGGGTGTCGATCAGCCCCGGCAGCACCCACTTGCCGCGCGCGTCGATGGTGTCGACGCCCGCCGGCACGCGCACCTGTCGCCTGCTCCCCACGGCGTCGATCTTCCCGTCGCGCACGAGCACGACGCCGTCGCGGATGGGCGCGCGGCCGGTGCCGTCCCAGATCGTGCCGCCCACGATCGCGCGCGGCGGCGCCGGCACGCCCGGCGTGGCCGGGAACGCGGTCGACACCGCGATCTTCCAGCCCGCGGCGGTGCTCACGAACAGTCGCTCGGAGAGCCCGACCTGCTCGGTGGCGCCGTAGCGCACCCGGTAGCGGTAGGTGCCGTAGATGAGCCCGTCGCGGATGGGCGTCAGCCTCAGGTCGAGCGCCTCGAACGCGTCCGGCCAGTTCCTGTCCCTGCCGGCCGCGAGCGAGTCGTAGCCGAGCAGGAAGCCCGTGGGGCCGGTGCGTGCGAGCAGCGAAGAGCGCAGGTAACAAGCGAGGTAGGCGTCTGCGTCGTGGCCGCGGATCGCGTTCAGGTTGCGCTCGAACACGCCGCGGGCGCCGGCGAGGTCGGAGCTCGTGTCGGCGAGCAGCGCGTGCGGCGCCGCGAGCGCCAGCACCAGCAGCGCCCCCGCGAGCCTGCGGCTCAACCGCGCCTCAGGAGCAGCAGCGTCACGTCGTCGGCGCGGTGCGCGCCGGCGGCGAAGGCGTCGATGCGGCGGATGATCCCGTCCGCCATCGTCGCCAGGTCGCGCTCGACCGCCGTCTCCTTCAGGGCCAGCGCCAGGCGCTCGAAGTCGAAGAACTCGTCGCCGTGCTGCGCTTCGGGGATGCCGTCGCTGAACACCGCGAGCGTCTCGCCGTCCCCGACCACGACCTCCCCTTCGGTCCACGGGAAGCTCGCCATCATCCCCACCGGGATGCCCGTCGCCTCGAGCGTGCGCAGCGTGCCGTTCTTCACCAGGTGCGGCTCGGGGTGGCCGGCGTTCACGTAGCGGAGCACGCCGCTCGCGGGATCCAGCCAGCCCACGAACAGCGTCAGGAAGCTGCGCGCATCGCTGCTCCGGAACACGCTCGTGTTCAGCCGCTGGACGAATGCGAGCGGCCCGGGGCACGCGTCGTAGAGCACGCGCGCCGAGGTCAGGGTCCCCGACATGAGCAGCGCGGCGCCCATCCCCTTGCCCGAGACGTCGCCCACGAGCAGGGCGATGGTCCCGTCCTCGCGAACGTGCACGTCGTAGAGATCCCCGCCGACCTCGTAGCAGGACTCGATGCGTGCGTGGCAGAGCCAGCCAGGCAGCGGGGGCGGCTCGGTGAGCAGGCTCTGCTGGATGCGCGTCGCCGTGGCCAGCTCCTGCGCGAGCCGCTGGCGCACTTGCTCGGCTTCGTAGAGCCGCACGTTCGTGAGCTTCACCGCCGCCATGTTGCCGAGCAGCGTCAGCAGCTCGAGCTCGCGCTGCCCGTAGTTGACCAGCGGGTCCGAGCTGTCGGCATAGAGGATGCCGAGCACCTTCTCGTTGTCGAACAGCGGCACGGCCATCGCGGAGTGGATCGCGTGCGCGATGATGCTGTGCTGCGCGAGGAAGCGCGGATCGTTCGCCGCGTCGCTGGTGATCACCGACGCGTTCTCGGCCAGCACGCTCTTCAAGATGGTCTGCGACAGCGCCAGCGGATCGTTGGCGCGGCCGCCGCGGTAACGCGCCGCGATCTGGCGCAGCTCGGCTGCCCCGCCGGTGGCCCCGCCCGCGGCGCCCGCGCCGTCGCGGAGCAGGATCACGAGCCGGCTCGTGGGCACCGCCGACTCGACCAGGCCGAGGATCGCCTGGCAGGTCTCGTCGAGCGAGCGCGGCACGACGAGCAGCTGACCGGCTTCGGCGAGCACGTGCAGCACGCGCCCGGTGTCGGACGCGGCGCCGGTGGGCTTCTGCAGGACGTCGCTCACCTTGAGCTTGAGCGCCGAGCCCACGTGTTCGGACGTGGTGAAGCGCGTGGTGTCGTCGCGCAGGCCCTCGGAGACCGTGAGCAGCACGTGGCCCACCTCGACGCGGTCGCCGGCGGCGATCGGCAGCGCGGATATGGCGTCGCGCCCGTTCACGCGCGTGCCGTTGCGACTCCCGAGGTCGCGGATCGTCCAGCGATCGCCGGTGAGCGACAGCTCGGCGTGCTCCTTGGACACGGTGCCGTCCAGGACCTGGATGGCGTTGCCGGAGGCACGTCCAAGGCTCACGGGCGAGCGCTCGAGCAGCCACTGGCGGTTCTCGCCGTTGAGCGTGGCGGAGAGACGTAGGGACATGGCCACAGCCTACAGGGCGACGAGCGCGGGGGAAACGGCCCCGGGCGAGCGAGCGGCCGGGCCCCGACCCCGGACGGTTCCAACCCCGGCCCCGGGGCCTCCGTCTGACCCTCCGTATCCCGCATGGCCGGACCGCTTCGCTTCAGGAGGTCACGATGCACTCGCTGTTCTGGTCCTCACCGCTCGGTCGCCTCGCCGTCGGACTGGGCGTGTTCACGTTCGCGTTCTGGGCGCTGGCCGTTGCGGCGTTCTTCGCCTGGTCGCCGAGCCGGGGCGTGGCCATGGCCGCGGCGAGCCACCTCGCCTCCCGTCCGGTGCGCGCGGCCGCCGCCGTCACCACGCCCGACACGCAGGACGACTCCTGCTCCGCCCTGTGCGACGACGCCGCCGGCTACTCCTACGGCTACAGCACCGGATCCGACGCGGACCAGGACTTCGCCTGGGCGGTGCTCGACACCGGCAACGACATGGTCATCGATGGCGGCGAGGCCGACCACGTGCGTGCGAACGCCCGGCGCGGGCAGCCTCTGTTCTGGTTCCGGGACGGCGGCGACGAGTTCTTCGTCACCGATCGCGCGCTCGTCGACGAGGCGCGCCGCGCCACGGCGGGCATCCAGGCCATCAGCCACGAGATGGGCAAGGTCGGCTACGAGATGGGCCGGCACGGCGCCGCCATGGGCCGTATCGGCGGCCGCATGGGCTCGATCGGCGCGCGGGTGGCGATGGTGGAGGCGCGTCTCGCCAGCGATCCGGACCTGTCGACGGCGGAGCTCGCTCACCAGCGCGATCAGCTGCGCGAGATGCGCGCCCAGCTCCGCGAGCTGCAATCGCAGCTCGACAGCCAGCAGAACGAGCACACGCGCGCGCAGCACGAGCTGTCGCGGCGCATGAGCGAGCTGTCGGCAAAGCATGAAGCGGCGCTGCGCGAGGCGCGCACGAAGTTGCGCGCGATCGCGGCCAAGGCGCGGCGCGAGGGAAAGGCGGAGCGACCGCACGCGAACGCGTGAGGCGCACTGGGGAGCGCGCCTGCACCGGCGCTCCGCCTCGTCGTTGAAGAGGGCGGTGGCCTGACGGCCGCCGCCCTTCCTGCTCTCACGCACGCTCCGTCCGCGGCGCCGATGCGGTCTGCACGATGCGGCGGCCGCGGCACACAGCGGCGTCGAACCGCGTTCGTCGGGGTTGAACCCGGCCACAAGAACGCTTGGGCGCGCACCGCGCCGCTGCCATGCTTGACGCTCTCATGCCCCCACCGAACGAGCCCGTGCGCGGGATCATCATCCCGTTCCCCGCCGCGGCCATCCGCAGGCCCCCCACGCCCGCGTTCGTGACCCGGCCGGCGTTTCGCGTGCCGCCGCGCGGCCGCATGGCGCTCGCCTGGTTCGCGGTCGGCTCGCTGGTCACGGCGCTCCTCGCCGCGTTCCTGGTCGCGGGTGCGGCCTCGCGCGCCGCCCAGCGGCGTGGCGGGCGGCCCGGGGCGGTCTCGGGTTCGGCCCTGCGGACGACGGTCCCGGGCAGCGTCAACCTGCTGATCGCCGGCCTCGACGCGGAGGACGGCACGCGCGCCGACGCCCCGAGCGACGCCGTCGCGCTGCTCCACCTGGACGCCACCCGCGAGCAGGCCTGGCTGGTCTCGATCCCACGCGACGCGCGCGTGACGCTCCCGGGCCACGGCGATCGCCGTATCGAGGCTGCCTATGCGCTGGGCGGGCCGGCATTGCTGGTGGCGACGTTCGAGCGGCTCAGCCGGCTCCCGGTCGATCACGTGGCGGTCATCGACCGCACCGGGCTTCGCCGGCTCACGGACGGCGTCGGCGGCGTGGCACTCGAGCTCGATCCGCCTGCCGGCAGCGATGCGCGGCACGGGAGTCTGGAACTGGAGATGAACGGCGCGATGGCCGTCGACTACGTGAGCGAGCTGGAGCGCTCGCCGGCGGGCGACCTCGACCACATCCGCCGCGAGCACCGCTACCTGCGCGCGCTGTTCGCGCAGCTCGATCAGCGCCGCACGCTGGTCGACCCGCCGGCGTTCCGCGACCTCGCGACCACGCTCGGCGGCTCCGTGCGCGTCGACGCCGCGCTGGCGCCGGACGTGCTGCGCACCCTGCTGGAATCGACGCAGCATCTCCGCGCCGGCGACGTCACGCTCCTCACCGCGCCCGTGGTCTTCACCGGGCTGCCCTCCGGCCCCGCGATCGTCCGCCCCGACGCCTCCGGCTGCGCGCAGCTCTGGGACGCGCTCGCGCACGACGAGATGCCGGCGTTCGTGGCCGCGCATCCGGAGCTGGTCACGCCGCAACCGGAGCCCTAGCGCTAGCTCCGACATTTCGGTGCGGGCATGCGCTCGCCTATGCTCCATCCATGGGCAAGAGCGAGCCACTCTGGGACCGGGTCGACGCCTATCTCACCGGCACGTTCGTGCCGCATGAGGAGGCGTTCGCCGCGGCGCTCGCCGACAGCGAGAAGGCGGGCCTGCCCACGATCCAGGTGTCGCCGCCGCAGGGGCGGCTGCTCGAGCTGCTCGCGCGCGCGCTGCGTGCGCGCCAGATCCTCGAGATCGGCACGCTCGGCGGCTACAGCACGCTGTGGCTCGCCCGCGGGCTCGCGCCCGGCGGCCGCATCGTCACGCTCGAGGTGGACCCGAAGCACGCCGACGTGGCGCGCCGGAACTTCGAGCGCGCCGGGCGCTCGGGCGCGATCGAGCT
Organism: Verrucomicrobiia bacterium; assembly: GCA_035577885.1. GTDB lineage: Bacteria > Eisenbacteria > RBG-16-71-46 > RBG-16-71-46 > RBG-16-71-46 > JAIOPA01. The sequence goes on along the minus strand of DATLUU010000369.1, from coordinate 85 downwards.
CCGTCTCGGTGCCGCGCTCGAGACCCTGCCGCGGATGGTGGAGGAGCGCGCCGGCCCGTTCGACCTGGTGTTCGTGGACGCCGAC
>DATLUU010000368.1:0-5810 GCA_035577885.1 Verrucomicrobiia bacterium | reverse complement strand
GGGGTGGTCTCGGTGCCGGGGCACGGCCCTGCCGCTCCCGGCGAAATCGCGCTCGCCGTACCCGCGCCCAATCCGTCTTCCCGCGCCACACGTATCGGCTTCGCCCTGCCGCGCGCGGCGTCCGTGGACTTGCGCGTGTTCAGCGTCGACGGGCGCGAAGTGCGAACGCTGGTGCGCGAAGCGCTTCCAGCGGGCCTGCGATCGGCGACGTGGGATGGCCGCGACGCACGTGGCGCCCGCGCGGGCGCCGGCGTCTATTTCGCGCGCCTCGCGGTCGAGGGCCACGTGCTCTTCCAACGGCTGGTCCGTCTCGACTGACGGAACGGGCGCAGAGTCGACGCCAGGCGCGGTCCCGGTGGCTCAGGCCGACGCTTGGTACGCCTTCTCGAGCGCCTTCCGCACCAGGCCCAGCGCTTCGTCGATCTCCGCCTGGGTGATGTCGAGCACGGGCCGGAAACGGATCGAGCGCTTGCCGCAGCCGAGGATCATGAGGCCCATCTCGTAGGCCTTGTCCATCAGCCGGTCGCGCGTCTCGGTGTCGGGCAGGTCCACGGCGCACATCAGGCCGCGTCCGCGTGCGTTGGAGACCACGTCCGGCCGGTCGGACTGAAGCGCCTCGAGACCGCGGAGCAGGTGTGCGCCCACGGCAGCGGCGTTCTCCACCAGCCGCTCCTCCTCGATGATCTCGAGGTAGCGCTGGCAGCGCACCATGTCGACCAGGTTGCCACCCCACGTGGAGTTGATGCGGCTCGACACCTTGAACACGTTGTCCGGCTCCTCGTCGATACGACCGCCGCCCAAGAAGCCACAGACCTGCATCTTCTTGCCGAACGCGACGAGATCGGGCTGGACGCCGAGCCCCTCGTGCGCCCAGAACCGGCCGGTCAGGCCGACCCCGGTCTGCACCTCGTCGAAGATCAGGAGCGCATCGTGCTCGTGGGCGACGCTCTTCAACGCCTCGAGGAACTCGGTGCGGAAGTGGTGGTCGCCGCCCTCGGCCTGGATGGGCTCGATGCAGATCGCCGCGATGTCGTCTCTCCGCTCGGCGAACGCCCTGCGGATCTCGCCGAGAGCGTCGGCCTCGGCCTTCCTCACCCGGGCCAGCTCGGCCTCGTCCACCGGGAAGCGCAGGTGCGGGTTCGACACGCGCGGCCAGTCGAATTTCGCAAAATACTGGTATTTCCGGGGGTCCGCGGTGTTCGTCATCGACACCGTGTAGCCCGAGCGGCCGTGGAACGCCTCGCGGAAGTGGAGGATCTGGTGGCCCTTCTCGGTCTTCACGCCGTTGCGGAAGTTCTGGCGCACCTTCCAGTCCATCGCCGCCTTCAAGGCGTTCTCAACGCCCAGCGCGCCGCCGGCGATGAAGAACGAGTGCGGCAGCCACGGCCGCATGGCGACGCGGCCGAACACGTCGACGAACTCGGCGAACTCGGTGGTGTAGATGTCGGAGTTCGTGGGGTTCACGAGCGCGGCGCGCGTGAGCTTGTCGAGGAAGTCGGGATCCTCGAGCTTCGGGTGGTTGAACCCGATCGGCAGCGTGGCGAAGAACGAGAACAGGTCCAGGTAGTCGCGGCCGGTGCGCGAGTCGTGCATGCGGCGGCCGCGGCTCTTCTCGAGGTCGAGCACCATGTCGTAGCCGTCCGCCAGCATGTGGCGGGCGAGCGCGGCGTGCACCGCGGCGGGTGCGATCCTTGGCGACTTCATGCTTCCTCACCTCCGACTCGGACCGCCCCTGGTCCCGTGGTATCGACGAACGTCGCTTCCTTCACCGTGGACAGCACCATCACCGTGCGCGTCTGGCGCACGCCCTCGTGCCCCGAGAGCTGCTCCAGCAGCAACGTCTGCAACGCCGGCATGTCGGCGACGCGGACTTTCAGCAGCAGCGAGAACTCACCGGTGATGTGATGGCACTCCTGCACCGCATCCAGCTTCTTCACCCGCTCGATGAAGCCCTTCTCGAACCGCGGGTGCTCGAAGAAGACTTCGACGAACGCGCACACCTGGGCACCCACGGCCGCCGGGTCCACCACCGCCGTCCATCGGCGGATGACCCCCGCGGACTCGAGCTTCTTCAACCGCTCGTGCACCGCAGCGGTCGAGAGCCCGACCCGCTTGGCGATATCCGCCTGGGCGAGCGAAGCGTCCTTCTGCACCAGCGCCAGGATGTGGCGGTCGGTGCCGTCGAGTTCGCGGGAGATGGAGAGTGTGCGGGCCATGACTCAAGAATACTTTCGGTCGATTGACGATTCAACTGAAGTATTTCTTGGTCAATTGCCCGCTGGCCTGATTTCGTACGGCGAGTACTGCGAAAGGCGCCGTTGCCCGCCACACCTCACGCATCCAGCTGCGCCGCAACGGCTTAGCATCCAGTCCGTGACGCCAACCCAACGCCCAGCATGAGCGTCGGGCTGGGCTGGCGCTCCGGACGACCATGCGCCGGGAGGGCTGCGTCTCTGCTCTCAGTCCGCCTTGACTGCAGCGACGTCGCGAGCAGTCGAGGCGAGTATCGTCCGTCGCTCCGCGGCGTCGAGCACGCGCCCGTTCACGATGACCGTTCGGATCGATTGGGTGCTCCGGATGTCGACGAGGGGATTGCCGTCGATGATGACCAAGTCCGCAAGCTTGCCGACTTGCACCGTCCCAACCGAATCGGACACACCGAGAAAGGTCGCCGCGCCGCTCGTTGCCGCCCTCAGCACGTCCGCCGGGGGTATCCCTGCCTCGACCAGGAGCGCGAGCTCGTCATGCAAGCTGAATCCGGGGTAGATGTACGACGCTCCGAGATCGGTCCCGGTGAGTATGGGTACGCGGGCATTGTGCATCGCGTAGACGAGCCCCATGAAGCGTCGCAGGTACTCGCGCCGGCCCCCCGTTGCGGCAATGGTTTCAGCGGTGTCGGCCGGGAAGAAGCGATTCCAGTACGCCCGCAACTCGGGCGAGACGTACTTGAGGCGCGCGTCATTCGTCACGCGTGCGTCACCGATGTGCGCGAAGACGTTGTACTCGACCAGCGTGGGATCGATCGACGTACCGCTGCGCTTGAACAATGCGAAGAGGCTATCCGCAGCGCTACCGCTCAGCAGGGCGAAGTCTTCCCGCGACGTGTGTCGTTGGCTGGTGCTGTCGGCGAAGTGGACCCCCTCGAGCAGACTCTCCGTGTGCTCGATGCTGGCCTGGCCCGCCAAGGCTGCCTCGCTGGGGCTGATTCCTCGCGGAAGATGGCCGGCGACCCGGAGATTCTGTGTCTTCGCCTCGGCAAGAACGGCGAAATAGGCTTCGCGAGGCACGCGACTGTGAACCTTGAGGAAGTCCACGCCGAGCCGCTTGAGTGAGTCCACGGCGTTGCGGCCGTCATCGGCGGACTTCAGCGTGACGCGATAGAGCGCGTTCTTCTTCGGCCCATCGAGAAACGGGCCCGCGCGATAGATGCGTGGTCCGAGCAGCGTTCCCTTCGCAATTTCGGCCCGGTAGCCGTCAATGACGGCGAGGTCGCCGCCCATGTCGCGGACCCCGGTCACCCCATTGACGGGGAAAAGGGGTACTGACATCCGACCGGCAATGGTGAAGTGGACGTGCATGTCCCACAGCCCGGGGATCAGGTATCGGCCCGAGCCATCGATGACTCGGGCGTCAGCGGGCACAGGCGTGGCCGCGCTCGGTCCGACGGCCGTGATATGGGCGCCACGCACGAGGACCGTCATGTCTCGTTGCAACGGCGCACCCGTGCCGTCCGCTACCGAGATGTGAGTGATCGCCAGGCTGGCTGGCGATGCGCGGGGAGCCAGCACGCATTCGAGAACCAACGCAGCAACGAACCCCAATCTGCCTTTGAGCATTCCAACTCCACTTCCCGATTGACGCCTCATGCCGCCACCCGGGTGTCGAGGACCTGCGTCGCACCGAAGCTCTTCCAGCCAGCGCGCGGAATCGGCGTCGAGGGTGGTCGACATGGCGTCGAGCATACAGCGCGGCAGAGCGAAGGGTTTCATCGTGCTCATCGGTTTGCCCGAGGTCTTCCTTTCTGCGCTCTGCTACTGTCCGCCGCCATGATCTTCGCGCTCGACCTGGAGGGCGTGCTGGCGCCCGAGATCTGGCCCGTATTGGGCGCTCACTTCGGCGTGCCCGAGTTCTCGCTCACCACGCGCGACACCGCCGACTTCGACGACCTGATGCGCCGCCGCGTCGCCGGCGCGGCGAGGGCCGGGCTCACGCTCGCCCAGCTCCAGCTCATTGCGCACGCCGTCGAGCCCTACCTGGGCGCGCGCGAGTTCCTCGCCAGGCTCCGCACGATGGGGAACGTGATCATCATCTCGGACACGTTCCACGAGTTCTCGGAGCCGCTCGCCGCCAAGCTCGGCCACGCGTCGCTGTTCGCGAACCGGTTCGAGCTGGACCCGGCCGGCCACATCAACGGTTTCAAGCTCCGGATCCGTGGCCAGAAGGAACGCATCGTCTCGGGCTTCAAGAGCGCCGGCTACAATGTCGCGGCCGTGGGCGATTCGTTGAACGACCTGTCGCTCTTGAAGAGCTGCGACTACCCGGTGCTCTACCGCCCGGTCGAGGCGCTGGCGCGCGAGTTCCCGGGCGTCAAGTCGGTGCACAATCTCGACGACGCGCTCGCGTTGCTCGAGGACGCGCGGCGCCGCGTGGACGAGAACGGCTCGCTCTGACCCGGTGGAACCTCAGCGCAACACGGCGACCCGGGCGAGCGAGCGGGCTCCGTCCTGGAGCGCGCTCACGAGATAGACGCCGGGCTCGAGCCGCTCGAACCGCACGGCGAATGCCTGCGCGGGGCCGGAGACCGACTGCTCCGCTCGCAGCCGGCCCGAGACATCGAACACCTGCACGCGCACCTCGCCGGGGCCCGCGGCGTCGATCCGCACGTCGACCGCCCCGCGGCCGGGATTCGTGCGCGGCGCCAGCGCGAGCCTCGCCGTGACCGGCGCGGGCACGCCGAGCACGCCGCTCGCCGCGTCGAGTGCGGCCGCATAGACCACGGCCGTGCCCGTTCGCGGGTCGCTCCAGGCCGCGATGGCGCGGCCGTTCGAGACCGCTCCGAGTGCGGGACCCGACTGCGCGGTCGGGTCCGTGCACGCGGCCACGCCGTTCGCCGCCCAGCCCGCGGTCGGGTTCCCCGACGTATCGAGATGCTGGGCGTAGAGGTCCGTCTCGCCATCGCGAGCGTCCAGCCACACGGCGAACAGGCCGCCGCTTCCGTCGCGCACGATCTGCACCTCGCTCTGGATGCCGGTCGCGGCGCACATCGCGCGCCCGCCCGTAGCGAACCCCGCCGCCGGCGTGCCGCCGGCGAGCATGTGCGTGAAGAAGATGTTCGGGCCACTCAACGTGTCGCGCTCGTCCACCCACGCGATCCATGCGCCGCCGGCGTCATCGCTCGCCATGGCAGGCGCGTACTGCGCGCGGGTCGCGGAGACGATCGCCTTCCCGCCCGCGGTCCAGCCCGTGGCCACCTCGCCGCTCGCGAGCAGCCGGGTCGCATAGATGTCAGCGTCCGTCGCGGTGGTGCGCAGGTCCTTCCAGGCGATGATGGCGCCGTCGGCGCCATCGCTCACGGCGACGGGGTCCATCTGGTCGCGCACCGCACTGGACAGCACGCGGTGCTCGGGCACCCACAGCGGGTGCCCGGCGCCATCCACACGCACCGCGACGATGTCGGTACCGGTGAGCGTGTTGTTGATCTGGGGGAGCAGGATCACCGCGATGGCGCCGTCGGTGCCGCTCGGCGCCGCGGCCATGCGATCGCCTCCGACGGTCGCATAGGTGCCGTTCCCGAGCGCGAGCGGTGTGAC
>DATLUU010000367.1:0-4254 GCA_035577885.1 Verrucomicrobiia bacterium | reverse complement strand
CACCGGCCAGAACGTGGACATCAACTTCAACACCGGGACGCCGGCGGGCTGGACCGTGATGTCCAACGGTCTGTCGAACCAGAGGGCGCTGCCGAACGGCATCACCTACGCGTCGGCAAGCCCGAACACGATCCGGCTGAGCCGCGACGGGCGCGTCAACACCTCCGCGCTGGTCGTGTTCCAGAACCGCACCGGTGGGCAGGACACCGTGAGCATCCAGCTCTCGGGCCTGGCTCTGGTCCGGTAGGGAGTGACCATGAGACCACGGACCCCCGAATGCTCCCGCGAGCAGGGCATGTCCCTGGTCGAGCTGATGGTCTCGCTCGTGGTGCTCGCGATCGGGATCCTGGCGGTGGCCCGATTGTTCCCCACCAGCGCGCGTTCGCAGGCGCAGGACCAGATCCTGATCAAGGCCAACTACTACGCCCAGGAGCAGGTGGAGACGCTCACCGGTCTGACCTGGGCCGACGCTGCGCTCTTCGATGGACGTCATCCTGCAGGGACCGCATGCGACACCCTCGGCACCGGTCAGTGGCTGCGGTTCTACCAGGTCACGACCATGACCGGATCCCTCGACAACCTGAAGAAGGTGGACGTGACCGTGAGCTACCAGGGCGCCGGGCAGGCGCAGCGGTCGCTCACGGCGACCACCTACGTGAGGCGGTGAAATCCATGCGCGCGCATCTTCGTTCGTGGTCCCTCGGCCGGCGCTCCTCGTCGGGCTTCACGCTCGTCGAGATGCTGGTCACCCTGGTCATCTTCGCCGTCGTCGCGGTGACCCTGACGCTCGTGGTCATGAACTCGGCGAAGAGCAAGCAGCGTACGACCCAGCGCATCGAGAGCGAGCAGGGTGCGCGCGCCGCCGTGGATCTCATGGCGCGCGACATCCGCTCCGCGGGCTATGGCGCCGACCGCGACTTCGCGCCGAACCAGCCGGCGATCGCCTACGTGGACTCGAAGGAGATCCTGATCAGCGAGGACCAGTCCCCGTATCCCGACAATAGCCCGGCAACGAGCTCGCCCCAGGCGTACAACCCCGCCGGCAGTCCCAAGCCGTTCCCGCTCAATGCCACCGCCTGGACGCCGCCGACGAAGTACGCGAGCGGCGCCGAGCTGATCCGCTACACGCTGGACGTGAACAATGACGGCGTGGTCGATGCCAACGACGTCGCGTCCGCGCAGGGCGCCGACGCCGCGGCGACGCCGAATCCGAACGACTACGTGCTCGTGCGTCAGGTCTACGGCGACAACACCAGCGGCACCATCGGCAACAACGGCGGCACCACCGAGCGCGTGGCGCTCGTCCGCCGCCCCGGCGACACCGGCGTGCCGCCGATGTTCAACGTGTACATGAAGGGGTTCAGCACGCCGTACGACTGGTCCAACGGGCCGGTGCCGGCGAACCAGCTCCAGAACATCGCCAGCATCCAGCTCCAGGTCACCGCGACCGCGTCGAAGCCCGACAACCGCGGCCAGTTCGCGCAGACCACCATCGCGACGCAGGTGAACGCCTCGCGCAGCGTGCCGAGCTTCAGCACGCAGACGCTCCAGGTCTCCGGCTACGTGTTCAACGACCTCAACACCAACCGCGTCAAGGACGGCAGCGACGTCGGCATCCCCGGCGCCACCGTGCGCATGGGCAGCTTTACCTCGTTCACGAACGCCTCGGGCTACTACCAGATCAACGCGCCGGCCGGCTCGTACACGATCCGGCACACGCCGGCCATGGGCTACGGCTCGTTCGCCTACCCCGACACGTTCAATGTCCAGCTCGTGACCGCCTCGCTCCAGCAATCGTTCGCGGACACCGCTCGCCAGGGCGGCGTGGTCCCGATCTACGCCTACGACGACCGCAACGGGAACAGCATCCAGGACACGGGCGAGTTGGGCGTGCAGGGCATGAAGTTCAGCGTCACGCCCGGCACCCCGGAGACGCCCTCGGGCGTCACGGACGGCAGCGGCGCGCTGTCGCTGTTCACCGGCGTGGGCGGCTACAGCGTCACCTGCATCAAGCCGGACTCGGTGACCGTGACGGAGCACAGCAACGACACGGGCACGATGACGAACGGCGGCTCAGGCGTCACCACCGCCAGGTTCGGCATCTACAACCAGCAGCTCGGCCACATCACCGGCAAGGTGTTCGTGGACGCCAACCGCAACGGCAACTTCGACAGCGGCGAGCTGGGCATGGGTAGCGTCTGGGTCGGCGTGACCAAGGACGGCGGCATCAACGTCATCGCCTACGGCTACACGGACGCCAACGGCAACTACGACATCCCGACGCCGATCAACGACCCTCCGCACACGGATGCCTACTCCGTGTACACGATCCCGCCGAACGGCTACTTCCCGACGACGTCGATGTCGGTCGGCAACCTGTGGCTGAAGACGAACCCGACGCTCCAGAACAACAACTTCGGTATGGCGAACTACCAGATCATCACGCTCAACGCCAGCCGCGTGCTTTCGCTCGCCGCGGCGGACCTGATCGAGAAGGACTGGAATGGCGGCCACACCGACCAGGCGATCCACGACGCCGACTTGATCCTCGGCGCCGATGCCGGCGGCTCGGACAACATCTCGGTGTGGTTCAACCAGTACCCCGGGCAGAAGATGTTCAACGCCAGCGCGGACTACTCGCGGCTGGCGCCGAACTCGGTGATGTCCATGGTCGTGGACACGCTCGACAAGCAGGGCGACAACACGCGCCCGGATGTCGTCACCGGGACGAAGTTCACCTCGGGCGGCAACTTCTTCGTCTGGTTCACGCAGGGCACGAGCGGCAACGAGGGCTACCTGCCGACGAACTACAGCAGCGGCCAGAACTACAGGACGCAGGACAACGGCGACGTCCAGGCGGTGGCGACGCTCGACTGCGGCGGCGGCGACATGCCGGACATCATCGTCGGCACGAAGGGCGCCACCGCCGGCCAGGGCTCGATCGAGGTGTGGGTGAGCAGCAACCAGAACACGCCATCGTTCACGCGCGACGAGACGTTCACGTTGATCGGCGGCAGCATCATGGGCGAGGTCACCGGCATCACGCTCGCCGACCTGGACAACGACGGCGACAAGGACATGATCGTGTGCACGCGGACGAGCGACTTCAACGGCCAGCTCGGCGTGTTCGAGAACCGCGGCCGCACGGCCGGCAGCCGCTTCTACCTCCGCTACTCGGTGTCGTTCGGCGGCAGCGCGCCCACGTGCGTGTGCACGGTGGACGCCGACGGCGACGGCTGGAAGGACATCTTCGTCGGCACGCAGCGCAGCACGGCGGCCGGCAACGTGTGGCAGATCCGGAACACCGGCCTCTCGACGCTGTGGAGCTTCAGCATCATCCGTGCGATCGACGCCGGCGGCATCGTGCAGGCCCTGAGCTCGGGTGACTACGGCGGCGCCACGCGAGGCGACCTGGCCGTGGGCACGCGCTCGACCAGCACCGGCTTCGCCGGCGGCGTCAGGATCTACTACCTCGACACCGGCATCATCAACTCGGGCACGGATCCGTCGGCGGGCACGGTGGTGAACATGGTGCCGGCGCTGGCGTCCGGAAACTTCAACTTCGGCCTCAACTCGACGTCGCCGCCGACGCCGTACCTCACCGACCTCGCGGCCGGTGTGAAGATCAGCGCCACGACGGGCGCGCTGTACGTCTTCGTCCGCTGACCGGGGGATGACGATGAAAGCGTATCTCCCGGAACGAAACGAGCGTGGGATCGCGCTGGTCATCTCCATGCTCATCCTGCTGGTGATGTCGCTGCTGGGGCTGGTGCTCATGGCCGGGGCCAGCCTCAACCGCGGCCTCGCGGGCAACGACCAGCGCATGCGCCAGTCACTGAACATCGCCGAAGCCGGCGTGGGTGAGGCGCAGGCGCGCATCGCCAACCAGGAAGCGCTGATGGACCCGGCGGATCCCAGCGCTGCCTGCGAGATCTTCAACACGGTCGCGGGCAGCGTGCCGGTGGTGGGCGCCGACACCACCGCACTCCCGACCGGCCAGCCGGCGGGCACCTACCTCAACTACAGCACGGCCGCCCTCGGGCCCGACGTGCTCACCATCGGCTGGAAGAGGAACGCCCTTGGCACGGCGGTCATGCGCTACGACGCCAGCAGGAACCCGGCGATCCAGACGCTCAGCGGGTCCCCGATCTACACCATCACCTCGACCGGCCGTGTCGGCACGGCGCGGCGCACCATCGTCACCGAGGTGATGGCGAAGCCCTACACCGTGCTGGCGAAGGGGGCGTTCACGGC
>DATLUU010000366.1:0-4312 GCA_035577885.1 Verrucomicrobiia bacterium | reverse complement strand
TACCTGACGGGCCCGGTGGCAGCGAAGAAGTCGACCTGGAGCGAGATCAAGAAGCTCTACCGGTAGGTACCGGCAGATCGAGACCGCGAGCGGCCGCGCCCACACGGGCGCGGCCGTTCGTGCATGATGGGGGCGTCAGGGGAGGACGCCCGGTGAAGCACGTCTCGACCGCCACCACGCGGACCATCGCCACCCGCGAGCGCCTGCATCCCGCGCACGCGTACCTCGCGCGCGGCGAGGTGGTCGCCAGCCCCGAGAGCCGGCTCCGGTTCGTGATCGACCGCCTGCTCGGCGAGGGCGGCTTCGGCCAGGTGTTCCTCGCCCAGCGCCTCGGCAACTCCTCCAAGGTGGACGCGACCCTGTGCTTGAAGGCGAGCCCGCGCATCGACGGCTGGCTGCGCGAGGCCTACTTCGGGCAGCTCCTGGCCGGGCACCCGCGGGCGATCCGCATCTTCGACGTCTTCCCGCTGACGCGCGACGATGGCCGCATCCTCTACTGCCTGGCGCTCGAGTTCGCGCGCCACGGCGACCTGCGCGCCTACCTGCACCGCACGCGCAAGGGCTGGCCGGAGCGCACCGTGCGCCGCGAGATCGCCGGCATCCTCGAGGTGCTGGGGAAGCTCCACCGCGGCCAGCTCCTGCACCGTGACCTCACGCCCATGAACGTGTTCGTGTGCGAGGGGCCGTGCTTGAAGCTCGGCGACTTCGGCATCGCCCGCCACCAGAGTGATCGCGGCGGCGTGGTGGCGCGGACCATGAACCGGATGACCGCGCCGACCGACATCCTCGTCGGCGCCGTGCCCAAGTGGCAGGCACGAGACGACGTCTACCAGATGGGCCAGCTGATCGGCATGCTGGTCAAGGGCGACGCCAGCGTCCGTGTGCGCACGGCCGAGATCCGTCGGTTGCCGTGCACGGATCACCTGAAGGAGATCGTCCACCGTTGCATCGGCGAACGCCGCAAGCGCTACGAGAGCGCCGACGAGCTGATCCACGCGCTCCGCAACCCGCCGCGTGAGCTGCGCCCGGGAGCACTGCGGTCGTTGAAGGGCGTGCATCTGGCGTTCACCGGCATCCTCAGCCGCCCACGCGCGGACGCCGCACGCGCGGCGCGCCGGGCCGGTGCCTCGGTCCACGGTGGCCCCTCGCTCAAGACCACCGTGCTCGTGCGCGGGCGGCCGAACACGCTCCAGGCCGCGGGCCGCGACGCAGGGCTCAAGCTCATGGAGATCAAGCGCCTCGCCGAGAAGGGCCACCGCATCACGCTCCTCGACGAGCGCCGCTTCTGGACGCTGGTGGGGAAGAGCGGCCGCAAGAAGCCTTGAGCGGCGCTGCCACCCCGCGCGCGTTGCCCTCGCCGCAAACCCGGCGTATCTTCTTCCGCTCCAAGATTCCGGGCGATTAGCTCAGCTGGTAGAGCACTTGCTCGACAAGCAAGGGGTCACTGGTTCAAGTCCAGTATCGCCCACCAGATCTCTCGAGTAGAGACCCCAGGGGCGCGCGCAGGGTGCACCGGCGCCGCCCCGTTCTCGTCGCGAAGGCACTGGCATGTCAGGTACCGTGAACATCACGGCAGGACCCGACCTCTCCGCCTATCCGGGCGGCGAGGCGCTCTACCGGCTGCGGCATTCGGCGGCGCACGTGCTCGCGACCGCGGTGACCGAGCTGTTCCCGGAAACCCAGGTGGCGGGTGGCCCGCCGATCGAGGGCGGCTTCTACTACGACTTCGCGCGCCCGACCCCGTTCACGCCCGAGGACCTCGAGCGCATCGAGGCGAAGATGCGCGAGATCGTGGCCGCGAACCAGCCGTTCGAGGCGGGGGAGATGACCCGCGACGAGGCGCGCCGGCACTGGGAGAAGCTGGGGGAGAAGTACAAGCTGCACTTCCTTTCCCAGATCCCGGAAGGCGCGAGGGTCACCACCTACAAGAACGGGCCGTTCCTCGATCTCTGTCGTGGCCCCCATCTCAAGTCCACCGGCGAGCTCAAGGCGTTCAAGCTCACGCACGTGGCCGGCGCCTACTGGCTGGGGAGCGAGCGGAACGAGATGCTGCAGCGCATCTACGGTACCGCGTTCGCCACGCAGGCGGAGCTGGAAGAGCACCTCAAGCGCATCGAGGAGTCGCTCAAGCGCGACCACCGGCGGCTGGGGCGCGAGCTGGACCTGTTCTCGATCCAGGAGGAGGTCGGGCCCGGGCTCGTCCTCTGGCACCCGAAGCTGGGAATCGTGCGCCACGTGCTCGAGCAGTTCTGGAAGGAGGAGCACTGGAAGCGCGGCTACCAGTTCGTGTACACGCCGCACATCGCGAGCGAGAAGCTCTACCAGATCTCGGGGCACCTCGAGAACTACGGCGACATCATGTACGCGCCGATGATCATCGACGAGCAGGCGTACCGCGCCAAGCCCATGAACTGCCCCGGGCACATCATGATCTACAACTCGCGCAAGCACAGCTACCGCGAGCTGCCGATCCGCTTCGCCGAGCTCGGGACCGTGTACCGCTACGAGCGCTCGGGCGTGCTGCACGGCATGGAGCGCGTGCGCGGCTTCACCCAGGACGACTCGCATATTTTTTGCACTCCTGACCAGCTGCAAAGCGAAGTCCAAGGTGTGCTGGATCTCATGCACCATCTGCTGAGCACGTTCGGGTACACGTACGACTGCTATCTCGCGACCAAGCCGAAGGACAAGTACCTGGGCTCGGACGCCGAGTGGGAGTTCGCCACGAACGCGCTGCGCGCGGCGCTCGAGGCGAAGGGCCTGCCGTATCAGGTGGATGAGGGCGGCGGTGCGTTCTACGCGCCCAAGATCGACGTGAAGTTGAAGGACGCGCTCGGCCGTGAGTGGCAGTGCCCGACGATCCAGGTCGACCTGAACCTGCCCAAGCGCTTCGGCGTGTACTACACCGGGCCGGACGGCCAGGAGCACGAGGTCATCATGCTCCACCGCGCGCTCTACGGCTCGCTCGAGCGCTTCGTCGGTATCTTCATCGAGCACACCGGCGGCGAGTTCCCGGTGTGGGTGGCGCCGACCCAGGCCATGATCGTGCCCGTGCACGCCAAAGCGTTCGATTACGCCAACGCCACGCTCGCCTCGCTCAGGGCCGCCGGCATCCGCGCGGACGTCGACGTGCGCGACGAGAAGCTCGGGGCCAAGATCCGCGACGCCGAGCTGCAGAAGGTGCCGTACATGCTCGTCGTGGGCCCACGCGACGCCGAGGCCGGCACCGTGAGCGTGCGCCGGAAGGGCGAAGGCGACCTCGGCGCCATGCCGCTCGCGGCGTTCGTCGACCGCATCGGCCGCGAGATCCGCGAGAAGACCAGGTAGGCGCTACCGCCCTCGCGACGCGGCGGTCGCGCGTCCGCGAGCGCAGCCACTAGTCCCCGCCCCAGCCTAGGCGGATCGACCAGGTCTGCATGCGATCGCGGTTGCGCATGAGGTAGTTCGTGCGCACCTCGGCCGAGAGCCTCGGCCCGAACAACGCGAACTCGTAGCTCGTCCCGACGGTTGCGTCCCACGTCCAGCCCGAGGAGCCGGGGAAGTCGATGATGAACGACGAGGAGTACACGCCGCTCGGGTGCTGGCTCTGGAGCCCGGTCTCGAGGTAGCCCCGGCCGAGTCCGCCGAGCACCCAGAGCTGCGGTGCGAGCGACCAGTTGGCCTCGAGCCGTGCGGATCCGATCCAGCCGTTGCTGCGCTCCTCCACGACCAGCGTGTCGCGAATCGGTACGCCGCCGGGCGCCATGTAGACGTATGTGTACTTGGCGTCGGTCACCACGGGCAGTCCCTGGTATTCGCCGTTGAGTCGTAGGCGGAACGTGTTGCTGGGGCGCACCTCGAAGCCCAGCTCGTAGCCCTGCCCGGCCTGGTAGAACTTACGCATCCACTCCGGTGACGCGAGCCAGCCGAGGCCGGCGGCGGCGTGCAGATGCAGCCAGTGCGGCAGGAGTCGGCTCGTGTCCGCTACGGCGGACTCAGCGGCCTCGGCCTGCGTTCCGGGGACCGCCGCTCGGGCGGGACGCACCCAGACGAGGCACGCGGCGAGCGACGCCAGCGCGGCGAGGCGGTGAACGATGGGCTGCTTCATGCGAACGCTCTCCCGGGCCGCCCCCGCGGGGCGCGATGCGGGAGGGACCCGTCCCCGGTCGGACGGCCGCCGGGGCGGATATCGGCATCGTAAGCCACGAGGCCGGGGGAGCGCAGCCTCGAAAAACCGCAGGGCCCCCGCGCGAGCGAGGGCCCCGGGCACTTCGGACGTCCGGCACGCGGCTCGACGCCGCGGGCACGGCTACTTGCCGAGCTTGAACACCAG
>DATLUU010000365.1:0-4784 GCA_035577885.1 Verrucomicrobiia bacterium | reverse complement strand
GCCCGGAGACACACGGGCCCCCGCTGCGAACGCAGCGGGGGCCCGGCTTCGATCCGCCAGCGTCAGCTCGACGACGCCGAGGTTCGGGGCCAGGTGCCCGGCGTTCCGCGCCACGGTCTGGATGATGACGTGGCGCATCTCGGCCGCGAGCTTCGCCGTGTCGGCCTTGTCGAGCAACTTCACGTCGGCCGGTGAATGAATGCGCTCGAGCACGCTCATGGGTGGTGCACTTTGTACCAGAGGAACGCCGTGCCCGTGCCCAGCAGCGCGCCGACCAGCACCTCGAACGGCGTGTGGCCGAGCAGCTCCATGAGCCGCTGGGTCTCGCGCTCGGACTGCTGGAAGTGCCTCTCGATCAATCGGTTGAGCACCATCGCCTGGCGGCCCGCCGCACGTCTCAGGCCGGCGGCATCGTACATGACGATGAGGCTGAAGTAGAGGGTCACGGCGAACAGTCCATTGCTGAATCCGTGCCAGAGCCCGATCGCGGTCGAGAGCGCCGCGACGGCCGCGGAGTGAGCGCTCGGCATCCCGCCGGTCTCGACGAAGCGACGCATGTTCCATCGCCCGGTGTGGAAGAACGCAGCGAACCCCTTGTAGCCCTGCACGATGAGACCTATGGCGAGGGCGATCCAGAACGGTTCCGTGTCGGCCTCCTCGGGCTTCCGCGCGGCGTCCATGTGCGGGCGGGTGCGTCGACGGGCGATGGTGCGGAGAGTGGATGTAAGTGTCAAGCAGATGTCCATCGCCGTGTGCCCGGAGACACACGGGCCCCCGCTGCGAACGCAGCGGGGGCCCGGCTTCGATCCGCCAGCGTCAGGCTCGGCGGCGTCAGTTCGACCCAGGCGCGGCGGGCGCGGCGGGCGCCTCGAGCGGCGACGTCTTGGCGTACGTCTTGTTACGACCTCTCGCCTTCTTGTCCAGCGCGAGCGCGGTGGCACGGAGCTTCTCCATGCCCTTGGCGTCGAGCGTCTCCACCTTGGTGAGCAGCAGGATCTGCTTCTCGGTGTCCTTCGCCCCGCGCCCGCGGCACGAGACGTTGCCCACGCCCTTGGCGTAGTACTTGAGCTGCTCGGCATCCACCTCGTCGGCGCTGCTCTCCGCGATCACCATCGCGTCCTTGTAGCAGTCGACCGGCACGCACACGGTCACGCCCACCGAGTCGACGCGGCCGCGGTCGTTGTACTCGACCTTGGGCCCCCAGCCTTCCGAGAAACTCGGCGTCCCCGTCGCGGCCTGGGCCGGCACGAGGATGCCGGCGACCGCGTCATCGACGCCGTGGAACCAGCACGGGTTGCCGGTGATCTTGCCGTCGCCGTTGTCGTACTCCTCCGGGTACTCGCCCATGATCCAGACGTTGCCGTCGTCGTCCTGGGCGAGGCACTCGAGCTCGGCTTCCACGAGTCCGCCCTTCGCCCAGTCGAGGTCGTAGGAGACGATCGACTTCACGCCGCCGACCATCTTCGTGAGATCGGTGACGTTGATCTGCATCCGGCGCTTGACGGTGACGCCCTCGTCCGTGACCGAGGTGCCCTCGAACGTCATGCGCAGTCCCGGCTTCATCGGGAACCAGGCATTGGTGATCTCGGACGGCTTCGAGAACTTCGCGTTCTCCGGGTGCTCGTTCCGCTCTTCCTGTCCCCACCACTGCCCTTCCGATCGGGCGAGGGCGGGGGTGATGGCGAGGCCGAGCGTCATCGCCACGGCCAGCCAGGCATGCGGCCGTGCTCGGCGTACAGGTGTGTCGACGCGGTGTTTCATGGGGCTGGATCCTTTCTTTGGTGCACGTGGGTCGGTCACTTGGAGGGATGTGAATCGGCAGGGAAGCCATGCTCCACCAGCAGCATCGACTCGAACTGGACGAGGCCGATGCCGGGTGCGTAACAGCGGTACTCCTTGTCGCCGGGGCTCATCGGGCTCGTCACCTCGGTGCGCAGGCAGTTCTCGAACGTGCCGGCCGGGGTCTTCTGCGTGAGCGTCATGCTCACGATCTCGGCGCGGTCCATGGTGATGCCGGGCGCCTGCTCCTGATAGAAACGGTAGCCGGCATGCGGCTCGCCCGGCAGCACCATGCCGGCGCGCGCCTTCCCCACCCCGGCCATCCACGAGCCTGCATTGTTCACGACCTTGCCGTTCCTGTAGTTGCTCACCGTTTCGCCGAACTGCAGCAGGTCGTGGGTCTGCCTGTGGATGGCGAGGTAGTTGCGCGAGAGCTCGGTCACCTGGCCCTTGAAGGTCTCGCGCTCCTCGACGGCGCGCGTCTCCACGCCCTGCACGACCTTCGTCTCGTCGAGCACGGTGACCACGATCCGCGACGGCCCGCCCTCGAGCACGACGTGGTAGCCCGGCTCGAGGATGAAGTAGGGATTGCGCCCGGTGGACGAGAGCTGCGCGGGATCCGTGGCGAACTCGGTGACCCAGGGTGCGCCCGGCGCATGGGTCGCGGGCGCGGCGCCCATGGCCAGCAGCGCGGCGAGCCCGAGGCCGGCGCGCAGCGGTTGCAGCCTGGTGGATCGCATCGTTGCCCTTCTCCCGGGGGTTCGTCGGATCGACTAGAAGCGGAACGCGAACTGGACCTTGTTGATGAGCTCGTCGCTCTCCATGAGCCAGCGGTCCTTGGCCTCGCCGTACGACCGCACGAGGTTCTGGTTGAACACCACGTAGACATCGCCCTGCGGATGGAACGACCAGCGCATCCGGAACGACGAGCCGAGCTCGCGGCTCTCGTTGTCGTACTGCAGATTGTTCGTGATCTGGAACACGGGGAACGGCTTCAGCTCCGTGAACAGGCTGTAGAGGTACTGCGTGAAGTCGCCTTCGGGCAGCTTGGCGTCGTTCCATTCGCTGGTGAGCTGGAAGGTGAGGACGGGATGCACCTTGAGGCGCAGGTCGGTCTCCACGGTCTGGAGGTCGCCTTCGTAGAAGCCCCCGGTGGACCACGCCACCGTGCCGCTCAGCCGCCGCTGCGGCGCGATCGTTCCCTCGAGACCGTATCGGGTCCAGTGATACTGGCCCGGCTGCAGGATCACGGTCTTCTCGGGGGAATCGAAGACGTCGAACGCTTCCGTGGGTCCCTCGCCCTCGGCCTCGATCAACGCCGACAGGCCATCTCCACTGTTGAGCTCGAAGCCGATCGGTGAGATGGAGGCGGTGTAGCTCTCCAATCCACCGTCGGTCCGCGTGTTGCGGAAGTACGAGCCTTCCGTGGTGTACGTGCGCACGGCCGAGCTCTGCGGCCGCAGGTTCACGGTGCCCGCGCCGTAGAACACGTTGCCGTGCCGCTGCACGAATCCCAACGAGGGATCGAAGGCGTCCCCGACGCGGTAGTAGGTCGCCTCCAGGTTCAGGAGGTCGTTCGGGTAGGCGATCTTGCCGCCGTACGAGGAGCGGTCGCCGTGCAGGTCGTCGCGATCCACCTGGGCGCCCCAGATGCCGGCCTGGATGTTCTTGTCGCCGCGGAACTTCGAAGACCGGAAGGTGAAGTCGGCGCCCGCGGTCGTGCTCCGGCGACTGAGCGGATCCCCCGACGTCGCGAGCACGCCGATCGAGGATTCGGAGAGGACGTTCTGCTGCAGGCGGATGACGCCCATGTCGGTATTCTTGAGCGGCAGGTCCTCGACGGTTCCCGTGCCCACGAGCAGCGCGCCGACGTTGGTCTGGCCGATACGGCCCTGGATCTTGCCGCCGCCCCGGATCGGGACCTCCACGCCCTCGTCTTCGCCTTCGGGCGTGAAGATGCCGACGCGGCGGCTGTAGAACGGAAGCAGGTTCGCGTCCTCGATGTCGGTGCCGATCCCGAACTCGAAGATGTCGGACCCCTCGAGGAAGAACGCGCGCTTCTCGGGGAACAGGATGTCGAATCGCGACAGGTTGGTCTGGCGCTGGTCCACCTCGGTCTCGGCGAAATCGGTATTCACGGTGAGCATGCCGTTCAGGTTGGGCCCGAGCTTCTGGGTGATGTCCAGGCTCATGTCGCCTTCCGTGTCGCGGCCCTCGCCCGGATCCTCCATCACGAAGCGGCGCACGTGCGCCGGCCGGATGTTGAGCCCGACGCCCTGGTCGAATGCCGGCAAGCCCTTCAACTTGCCCGCCACGCCCATCTGGAAGATCTCGAAATCGAGCTTCGCCCCCGACCAGCGGCTCGTCTCCTGGATGTTCTGCACGTGGCGCTCGAAGTTCATGCCCCAGCGATCGAGACCCTTCTTGTAGCTCAGGCTCTGGATCGGGATGCGGACCTCGCCGCTCCAGCCGTCGGCGACGCGAGCGACGCCGGTCTCCCACACGGTGTCCCACTTGTTGTTCACGTCGAGCCCCTGGGCGGTGATGATCCCGTCGAACTGGGCGCCCAGTGGATTGACGGCGAAGACGAAGCCGGACCGATCGTCCCCGAACGTGTCGAGCACGATGACGACGTGGTCCTCCTCGTCCAGCTCCACGTCCCTCGCCTTGGTGATCGCGTACATGAGCGACGAGTCCTCGCAGCAGTGGAACCCGATGACGATGCCGGTCGGGCTGGCGAGAACGCGCACGGTGGTGTGGCATTTGGGCTTGCGGCCCTGCTTGGGCTCCACTTCCGTGAGGCCGCCGATCGAGTCCGCGTCCCGCCACTCGGGCTCGGTGAGCCTGCCGTCGAGACGGATCTGGCGTTCCGTTCCCGAAGGGATGGCGCGCGCGGTCAGTGACGGCCGGCCGGACGAAGCTGCGGCCTCGGCGGGAGCCGGAGTGGCGGTGGAGTCCGGTTCCTGGGCGCGGGTCGGGACCGCTGCAAGGAGCAGCGCGAGCAC
>DATLUU010000364.1:0-2397 GCA_035577885.1 Verrucomicrobiia bacterium | reverse complement strand
ACGAAGCGTGTGGATCGACCAGATCCTCGCCTCCGCGACGTCACCCGATCCGGTCGCGGGCGGGCCCGCCACGCTGTCCCCGAGCGCCTTGCGGAAGGCCTCGTTCTTCGTCCAGCAACGGACGAAGGCCACCGCGCGACGATGGTTCGGAAGCGACTGGAGCTGTTCGCGCTCGGCCGCGGAAAAGTACCCACGCGCGATCTCCGCCCAGTCCCGATGCGCACGTACGCGCTCGACATCCACGCCCACGTCGGCGTCCAAGGCGACGACGACGAGCGCCAGCTCCCCGGAATCCGCCAGGCTGAAGCGGAGCCGGTCGCCCCACTCGGGGCCCAACGCGGACGTTCCGGACCCCCTGCGCACGAACCCGATCGTCGACGGCGATGTGCCGAGGTAATGAGCGAGCACTCCGCGCAGCGCTCCGTGGGCGACGATGAAGCGCCGCCGGTCGTGGTCCGCGCGCAGCCGGGCGGCGCGCTCGCGCTCGTCGAGCGATAGCGTGGCGAGGAGACGGGCCATGGTCTCGCGCGGAGCGCCGAGGCCGACACTCCAGATGTGCACTTCGCCGTTCGCCGGTTGGACCAGCCGCGCGCTCGCCGTCCCCGAAGCGCGTGTCGAACCGGGCGGCTTTCCGGGGCGCACCTCCAGGGGGAGAGTTGAGATCGATGCGTGGCGTGGCATCACGCCGGATGCTGGAGCATCTATCGAGACATTCCCATCAGGGATGTATGAACCATCACCTCCGGTGTTCGACGGAGCCGCTCGTGTGTCGAAACAAGAGAGCGCGTTTACTCAATCTCTTGTGAGCAGCATCGCACCTGCCATCGCTCCCGCGGCGCAAATGCTGATGAGGCCGCGACGTGCGCGGCGTCGCTGCATTTCGTACGCGAGTGTGGTCAGTATGCGACCACCCGTCGCCGCCCACGGGTGCCCGATGGCGACCGAGCTGCCGTTCACGTTCACGCGCGCCCAATCGACGGGGCCGAGCGGCGCGTCCTTCCAGCCCTTTTCCCACGCCAGGACGTTCGCGATCACCTGCGCGGCGAACGCCTCGTGGATCTCGAGCAGGTCGATGTCGGCGAGTTGGAGCCCCGCACGCCGCAGCAATCGCGGCACGGTGATGGCCGGCGCCATGAGCAGGCCTTCGTCGGGATGGATCGCGGCGTACTCGATGCCGTCGATGAACGCGAGCGGCTCGCGCCCCTCCTCGCGGGCGCGCGTCTCGCTCATCAGCAGCACCGCGGAGGCGCCGTCGGTGACCGGCGAGGCGTTGCCGGCGGTGAGCGTGCCGTCCTCGGCGAACGCGGGTTTCAAGGCCGCCAGCTTCTCGAGCGAGGTGTCGGCCCGCGGGCCGGTGTCCTGATCCATGCCCTCCACGGCAACGATCTCGCGCGCGAGACGCTCGCGCGCCGCGACCGCGTTCCGGTGGCTCGCGAACGCGACCTCGTCCTGTCGCTCGCGCGGGATCTTCCACTCCCGGCGCGTGATCTCCATGTGCTCGCCCATCGTCAGCCCGGTCGTGGGCTCCTTGAACGTGGCGGGGTCGGCTCCCGAGAGCCACTCGACGCCGCCGGCGATGCCGCTGTGGATACGCCCGCGCGCGATCGCGTCCGCGATCAGCGTCGCGGTGCGAAGGCCGGTGATGCAATAGGACGACACGGTCTGCGCTTCGATGGCGGCCGGCAGGCCGGACTCGAGCACGATCTCGCGCGCGAGGTTCGGCTTCCCGCGCTCGGGCACCACGACGCCGAACGCGAGAGCGTCGATGCGACCCGCATCCACGGCATGGCGTTCGATGAGACCGGTCACCGCGTGCTTCGCCAGCGCCAGCGGTCCCAGGCTCGCGAATGACTTACCGGCGCGGACGAACGGTGTCCGCGTTCCGGCGACTATTGCAACGCGCTCCATCCATCCCCCCGTGTCGATCGGTAGCAGGCGATGTTCTGATGTGTCGCGCCGGACGGAGGTTCGTCGACGAGTCCCGGCCTTCCGGCGCACGTGCCTGCGGTGGTTGCGAAACGCCTCGCCGAACCGGTCGCGCCGGTCCGCGGCGTCACGAGTGCGGCTGCGGGGCTCGTTTCGGGTACGTCCGGTCCGGGCCCTTGATCGCCTCCCACAGGATGCGATTGAAGAGCGCGAAGTCGGCGCGGTCCTCGCGGCTGAAGTCGAGCTGGCGCGAGAGCCGGGCGGCCTCGGTGCTGTCCGGGTTCACCTCGTGGCGCGACACGCGGGGTTCGAGCGCGGCGTAGGCCGAGGTATCGGCCGCCGTCGAGAACGCTTCGCCGAGCGGCCGCGCGAAGTGATCGTACTTGGAGAGCGAGCCCAGGTGCAGCAGGTGATCGATCGTGGCGATGACGTCGGTGGTGTTGGCGAAACGGTGCACCACGCCGGGCCGGC
>DATLUU010000363.1:0-2638 GCA_035577885.1 Verrucomicrobiia bacterium | reverse complement strand
CACCCGTTCGCGGCGGACACGCCGGAACACGTGCTCTACCGCATCATGAACGCCGCCCCGGAGCGGGCGACGGAGCTCAACCCGGCGGTGACGCCGGAGCTCTCGGGCGTGCTCGAGCGCATGCTCGCGCGCGATCCCGCGAAACGGTTCGGCTCGTGCGCGGAGGTGAGGGCGGCGCTGATCACGGCGAAGCGCTCGAGCGGCGCGGCGCTTTCCGAGGAGGAGACGCGCGGACTCGAGCCGGCGGCACGGCCGCAGGCGGCGAGGAGCGCAAGGCCCGGTTGGGCCTGGGCGGTCGCGTTGATCATCGTTGCCGCCGCGGTCGTCACCTGGCGGCTGCTCCCACCCGGCCTGCCCAGGGATCGCCTGCTCGCGGTGCTGCCGCCGGCGACGCCGGGAGCCTCGGCGGACGCGCAGGCCTACGCGCTCGGCGCCACCGAGGTGCTCGCGACGCGCCTCATGCACAGCCAGCTCGAGCCCGGGTTCCAGATGTGGTCGTTCGGCGAGAGCTACGCCGAAAAGCTCGCATCCCCGATGGATGCGCGGCGCGCGCTCGGGGCCGGCCTCGTGCTCTCGCCGTCGTTCGAGCCGGGTGAGAACCGGCTCCGTGCCCGCCTCGAGCTGCGCGAAACGCGTCGTGGACGCGTGCTGGGCGCCCGCAACGTGGACGTCCCGGTGGCCGAGCCGTACGCGTTCGCCGACAGCCTCTACCATGCGGCGCTCGCCCTGCTGCGACTGCCCATGCGTACGCGCACCGCCCAGGCGGACCTGGGCATCCGTGGGGCCGGGACCTTGCGGTTCGCGCTCCAGGGGATCGGGCGCCGGCGCGCGGCCGAGACCACCGAAGCGCGGCAGGCGGCGCTCGAGGAGTTCGAGACGGCTTACCGTACCGAGCCGGACCCGGCGGCGCCGCGTAAGTGGCTCGCCTCCGCGCAGGCGAGCCTGTACACGACCACCGGGGACACGACGTGGCTGGTGCGGGCCGAGGCCTCCGCGCGCGAGGCGGTGGCGCTCGACAGCTCGCGCGCCGAATCACACGCCACGCTCGGCTACGTCCTCGGCGCACGCAAGCGTTATGCGGAATCCGAGCAGCAGTGCCGGCTGGCGTGCGTACTCGATCCGGCAAACGACGAAACCTGGTACCTGTGGGGCAAGACGTGGACGCGGCTCGGCAAGACCGACCAAGAACGAAGCGTCTACGAGCAGGCGGCAGCGCGCCGGCCGCACGCGTTCAAGCCCCGCTGGTGGCTCGCCTCGTGGGAGTTCCGGAACGGCCACGTGCCGCAGGCGATCGGCCGCTTCCGCGAGATGGTGCAGCGCTCGCCTGCCTACTGGAACGGCTACGCGAGCCTCGGGGGACTGCTCCTGTTCCTCGGCGACTATGCCGCCGCGATCGATACGCTACGGCTCGGGACGGAGCTGCACCCGAGCGCGACCGCGTACAGCAATCTCGGGACCGCCTACTTCAGCTCCGGGCGGCTCAGCGAAGCGGTGGACGCCTACAACCAGGCGTTCCAATTCGACGATGCCGACTACCAGCTGTGGTTGAACCTCGGTGACGCGTACTTCTGGCTGCGGAACCGCCCCGACCAGGCTCGTGACGCCTTCCGTCAGGGTGTTCGTCTCGGCCGCGAGCAGATGGCGGCGCGCGCGCAGCGCGGCAGCGCGCCGGATCCGTTGATCCCGGCCCACCTCGCAGCCGCGCTGCCCAAGCTCGGCGAGCGCGACAGCGCGCGGGCGATGCTGCGTCAGTCCCTGGCGCTCGACAGTCTCAACTCGCGCGTCCAATACCAGGCCGCGCTCACGCTCTGGCAGCTCGGTGAGCGGGAGGCAGCGCTCGACTGGCTGCGGCGCGCGGTCGCCGGGGGCTTCCCGGTCGTATGGCTGCGCGACTCGCCCGTCCATCGGGACTGGCGCGAGGTCCCAGGTTTCCAGGCGCTCGTCGCGAGTGCGACCTCGGCAGGTGCTTCACCAACCGCAGGAAAAGGAGGCTCGAGATGAAACGGCACATGGTGTCGGTGACCGTCGAAGGACGCGGGCTCAAGGTGTCGCCGGATCCGCTGGTGATGACGTCCACGGACGAACTCCATTGGGGCTGCTCGACCCCGCACCGGTTCACGATCGAGTTCGACGGGCCCGGACCGTTCCCCGACCGCAAGCTTGGCCACGACGCGGCCACCGCGCCGCAGCGACCGAGCAAGCGCGGGCGCTTCAAGTACACGGTGGCGCTCGAGTCCGATCCGACGGTGCGCCTCGACCCGGACGTCATCGTGAATGACCCACCGAGCGAGCCGCATCCCTAGTCGACCGGGACCCGGGGCCACTCGCGGGCGCCGTCTCGCATGGCGCCCGCGAGGGCTTGTGGCCTCCTTGCGACGGGTGCTAGCGTCGCGCATCTCAACATCTCCCATCCCGCCCCGTGGCCGCGCCGCCGCACGAGCTCCCCGCGCGGTCGCCGCAACGTTCAACCGCAGCCTCCGACGCAAGGAGCAAAGTCTTGCCCAGCAACGCACTTCCAGATGTCGTGATCCTCTCCGGCGCGCGCACGCCGATGGCCGAGTGGGTGGGTGGCAAGCGGGGCGACGGGCAGAACGGCGGCGCGCTCGCGGGTGTGTCCGCGATCGAGCTGGGCGCGGCC
>DATLUU010000362.1:0-3742 GCA_035577885.1 Verrucomicrobiia bacterium | reverse complement strand
GCTGGGTCAGCTCGTCGTCTTGCTCCGGAACTTGATCGAGCAGCCCATGGACTTGGTCTCGGCGGTGGTCACGGTCTTGCCGGTGGAGACGGCGTTCACGGCGTCCTTGAGATAGGCGTCCTTCACCGCCGCAGCGTCCTTCGGGCTGTCGTCGATCGTGCCGTGGTAGACGAGCTTGCCATCGGCGTCGAACAGGAACGCCTCCGGCGTGCGCGAGGCGCCGAACGCGCGCGCCACGTCGGACGTCGCGTCCACCACGTACGGGAACTTGATCTTCAGCTCCTTCGCGCGTTGCTTCATGCCGTCCATGCCGTCCTCGGGATACTCCGCCGGGTCGTTGGCGTTGATCGCCACCATGCCGATCCCGACCTTGCCCGCGGCATTCCCGATCTCGGTCACGCGCGTCTGCCACATCTTCGCCCATGGGCAGTGATTGCAGGTGAACACCACCAGCGTGCCCTTCTTGCCCGCAGCGCTCGCGAGCGTCACCGACTTGCCGTCCACGCCCGCCATCTTCACGTCCTTCATCGGCACGGCATCGCCGATGGCGAGCTGCGCGCGGACGGGAGCGACCGTGAGCGCCAGGGCGAGTCCGGCGAGCGCGGCAAGTCTGGAGATGGGTGTGCGAAGGGCCTGCATGGTGCTCCTCCTCATCATTGTGGTTGGCTCGTGAGCAGCGGCTCGACGGCCGCGGCGAAGCGGGCGGAATCCGCTCCGCCCTCCCAGAACTGCACCGGTTTTCCGGTTGGATCGTAGACGATGGTGACGGGCAGCGCGCCGCTCCAGCGCTTGTCGAGCCCGTCGATGAACTCCTGGTCCTTCCCGGTCTTGACGAGCCACGGCCCCGGCGCGTGATGGCTGGCGAGGAACGCGCGCGTCTCGGGAGCCTGGTCCTCGAAGTCCGCGGACACGAACAGCACGCGCAGGCCCCGTGAGCGCTCACGCTCGGCGAGCGAGACGATCGCGGGGAACTCCTCGCGGCAGGGCCCGCACCACGACGCCCACACGTTCACGAGCGTCGCCCTGGCACCGGGTTCGCGGACGCGATCGTGAACCTGCTCGGCGGTCACCGCCTCGAGCGGCAGCGTGTCGGTGGCCGCGGCCTTCGCCGCCAGCGTGCCGGCCTTGCCCGTCGCACTGCCCTGGTGCCCGCAGCCGGCGAGCAGCGCCAGGAGAAGGGCCGGCGCGAGCAGGCCGAGGCGGGGAATGGTGGGACGGACCATGAGCGGGCGAGTATCGCGCACGGGCCGCCGCCCGCATGTCATGCGCCCGTCAGTGCTCGGGCGCGGGCGACGAGCGTGGCCTACCGCCGCACGGGTGCCGGTGCGCGTGGCCCAGAATGAAACACCCGGCGAGGGCCATCAGGGGCCGCCCGCCGGGTGCGTGCAACAGCTTTTCGAAATGGGAATGGACGCTCAGTCGTTGTCGCGTGGCGGTGTGCTCTTCCAGCCGGCCTTGCTGCCGACGACGTAGCGCGAGAAGTGCGGGAGCTGGACGATCAGCTGCTTGTTCGCCCAGTCGACGCGGCCGGGCATCTCCACCCAGTCGCCCGTCTGGTCGTTGAGCCAGTAGAGCACCGGCTCACGGCCGTCGTAGTGCGCGACGCCGGGATCGGCGGCGGTGTTCGAGAAGTCGACGGTGAGCGTGACCGGCACCGGGAACTTGGTGCCGCTCGGCCCGAACTGCACGTCGAGCACGTCGGGATCGTAGTCCTGGATCGTGATCAGCGCGTCGCTGAGGAGCGAGCCCTTGGCGAACCGAAGCGTCCAGCGGTGACCGGTGACGACCGCGGATTGGTCCTTGAGCACCAGCTTCTGCACCACCGTCGCCCAGTTGAGGACGTTGTTGACGCCATCGATGACGCCGCCGAGCAGGTTGGCCGGTGGCGGCACCTGCGAGACGTCGCGCTCGGCGGTGGTGGCGCTCGTGGGGCCGGCCTCGGGTGCGGTGAGCATCGACCGCGAGCAGCCGGCGAGCAGCAGTGCTCCGGCGAGCAACGAAGCCGCCCGGAGCTTGTGGTTCGTGAGAACGCGCATGGAACAGACCTCCCCTTGGGTGAACGCATCCTCTGCATCGCAAGCAGAGGACCAGCTCTCAACAGGGCGCGGCCGTGCGGAACGCCGATCGGCCCCGACGCCGGGAGCGTTCGCTCGCCGGTCGTTGCGGCGGGGCTCCGCGATGCGCACGACGGCCGCGCGCGCGCTGCACGGCCGCGGGAAGCCACCGTCTCGGGGATTCTCACCCGCGGTGGGTGGGCACACCCGTCAGTGGGTGACCGCGAACCTCTGCGTGGCGACCTTCCCGCCCGCCTCGAAGCGCACGAAATACACGCCCGCGGCCACGGCGCCGCGCGGGCCGGCGCCATCCCAGCGCGCGCTGTAGCGGCCCGCCGGCTGTACGCCGTCCACGAGCACTGCGAGCGTGCGACCCTGGAGATCGGAGATCGCGAGCCGCACGTGTGCTTCGTGCGGCAGCGCGTAGCCGATCCGCGCACCCGCCACGGCGGGATTGGGCGCGACGCTCGCGAGCCCGAACTCGATCGGCTGCTCCTCGACCGCGGCGCAGTTGTCGTCGTTCAGGATCGTCGCCGTCACCACCGTGTCGCCGGGCAGCGCGCCGGTGATGCTGGCGAGCGCCACCTTGAAGGTCTCGTCCAGCTCGCAGGCGAGGTCACCGTTCACCATCACCGCCACCGAGTCCGCTGCCGTGAACGCCGGCAGTATCCGCACCGTGGAGACGCTCGCGTAGTCGCCCGCAGCCGTCTTCGCGCTACCGTCACGCGTCGTGACCTGAACGCTCACCGGATGATCGGTCGGCTTGGAGAGCGTGAGCCGGAACCACAGCGGCTTGCTGCCCGAGTTCCCCTCGACGATGGCGCCGCCCGAGACGGAGAGCGAGGGGAGCGCATCGTCGTTCGTGATCTGCCCCAGACCCTGGCGATCCGCGATCGTGGCGTTGACGGGATCGCTCAGGTCGAGAAGGAAGATCTCGTCGAACTCGGCGGCGATGTCGCCGTTCACGGTGATGGCGACCGGCTGGGTGGTGACGCCGGGCGGGAACGTCACCGTGCCGCTCGCGGCGACGTAATCGTGGTCGGACGTGGTCGCGGTGCTGTCCGCGGTGGCGAAGCCGGCGGTGATCGCCTGGTAGGAGGGGTTCGAGAGCGAGACCGTGAACGTGAACGGCGTGCCGCCGGCGTCCCCCTCCACCGCCGCGAGATCGCTCACCGAGAGTGCAGGCACGGGATCGGTGTCGTGGATCGTCACCGTGACCTGCGCGGGCGCGGCGAGCGCGACACCGGGCGCGGAGACGAGCGTCACCGTGAACGTCTCGTCACCGCCCTCGTACTTCCGGTCACCGTGGACGTTCAACGGGATCGAGGCGGTGAGCGTGCCGGCGGGGAACACAACCGCGGTGCCCGGCGAGTCGTAGTCGCCATCGGCCAGGTGGGCGGTGCCGTCGCTCGCCACGTAGCCCACGGTGAGGTCGGCGGTGAGCGGCTGACTCAGCGTCACCGGCACCGAGACCGGCGTCGAGCCGCTGTCGCCCTCGTCCACGACCGGCCCCGGCCCGATCGTGACCATGGGCCCGATGCGCGCCCACCACGTGCCCCACCGGCTCGAGTTGCTCCCCGTCGAGCCGTCGTCGGTGCCGGTGCGCGCCCTGGCGTACTGCGCCACCACCCACAGGCTCTGGTCGTCGGCAGGATCGACCTGAGCCTTGGCGTAATCGCCCCAGCGAT
>DATLUU010000361.1:0-3038 GCA_035577885.1 Verrucomicrobiia bacterium | reverse complement strand
GCCGTAGCGGATCGGCTTGGAGAGCAGCTCGGTGATGAACCCCAGCCGGAAGAGCCCCGCGAGCACGCAGACGAGTCCCGAGACCAGTGCCATCGCGCTCCCCACCACGACGGCGCGCGCCGGGTCGCTGCCGGCGAGCGGCGCCACCACGGCCAGGATCACGGCGGCCAACGAGGAATCCGGCCCCAGCACCAGGATCCGGCTCGGGCCGAACAGGGCGTAGGCGAGCAGCGGCACGATCGTGGCGTAGAGCCCGTTGATGCCGGGCAGGCCGGATGCCACGGCATAGGCGATGCCCACCGGGACGAGCATCGTGGTGAGCACCAGTCCGGCCGTGACGTCCTTCGACAGCCACGCGACATCGTAGGTTCGCAGCGTCTCCAGCCCCGGAAGCCAGCGACGCCAGCCCGCGGCAGGGCCGCTCATCGGGCGCTCAGAAGACTTCGGGGACGATCTTGAACGGGAAGTTCGGCTCCTTGTAGTCCCCCTTCTTCTGCCGGTCCGGCAGCTTCACCTTCTCGCGGGGGAGCGACTTGTAGGGGATCAGCCCGAGCAGGTGGCTGATCGTGTTGAGCCGCGCCCGGCGCTTGTCGTCCGAGTGCACCATGAACCACGGCGCCCATGCCGTGTCGCTGGCCGCGAACATCTCGTCACGCGCGCGCGAGTAATCGTACCAGCGGTTGTAGGACTTCAAGTCCATGGGCGACAGCTTCCAGGTCTTGCGGCCGTCGTCGATGCGGTCCTCGAGCCGTCGGGTCTGCTCCTTGGCGCTCACCTCGAGCCAGTACTTGATGAGCACGATGCCCGATTCGACGATGCCCTTCTCGATGAGCGGCACGCCGTCGAGGAAGCGCTTCGACTCGTCGTCGGTGCAGAACCCGAGCACGCGTTCGACGCCGGCGCGGTTGTACCAGCTCCGGTCGAAGATCACGATCTCCCCGGCCGCGGGCAGGTGCCGGATGTAGCGCTGCATGTACATCTGGGTCTTCTCGCGTTCGGTGGGGGCCGGCAGCGCCACGACGCGGAACACGCGAGGGCTCACGCGCTCGGTGATCGCCTTGATCGTGCCGCCCTTGCCGGCGCCGTCGCGACCCTCGAACACGATGCAGACCTTGAGTCCCTTGTGCTTCACCCATTCCTGGAGCTTGACCAGCTCGACGTGCAGCTTGCGCAGCTCCTTCTCGTACGCCTTGTTCGAGAGCTCCTCGGTGACCGCCGTGGCACCGGCCTTCCCAGGGTCGAGCTCGTGGCCGTTCTCCTCGGCCGCGCGCGCGGCCCGCTTCTTCTCCTTCTTGTCGTGACCCATCGGGGTTCTCCTGCGATTCCGTCGTGGCCCATCGGCACATAGGGGGTCGCAGAGGATACTCCCAAACCTAGGGCGTTGCGCTGGCGCGGGACGCGGGCCCTGTTTAAAGTTCACCACTCACCTGCGGCCCGGGACGGGCCATGTCCTCGATATTCGTACCCACATCGTCCACCGGGAATGGAGAAGGCATGAATCCGAACAAGGCACTGTGGGAGAAGGGCGACTTCACCGAGATCGCGGCGTTCATGCGCGAGTCGGGCGAGTCGGTGGCGCGCTCGCTCGGCGTCCGGCCGCCGCTCAAGGCCCTGGACCTCGGCTGTGGGGACGGCACCACGGCGCTGCCGCTGGCGCGGCTCGGCGCCGACGTCACCGGGATCGACATCGCCAGCAACCTCGTCGCCGCCGGCAACGCGCGCGCGGCGAAGGCCGGGCTCCAGAACATTCGCTTCCAGGAGGGCGACGCCACCGACCTCAAGGGCGTCCCGGACGGCACGTTCGACCTCACGCTCTCGGTGTTCGGGGCGATGTTCGCGCCGCGGCCATTCGACGTCGCGAAGGAGATGGTGCGGGTGACGAAGAAGGGCGGCCGCATCGTGATGGGGAACTGGATCCCGAACGATCCCGAGTCCTACGTCTCGCAGCTCCTCAAGATCAGCACCGCCTATTCGCCGCCGCCGCCGGAGGGCTTCGTGAGCCCGATGACGTGGGGCGTGGACTCGCACATCGTCGAGCGCTTCGGCAAGGCCGGCATCCCCGCCAGCTCGATCACCATGACCCGCGACACCTACCTGTTCACGAAGACCGGGGTCACGCCGGAGCACTACGTCGACCTGTTCGCCCGTTACTACGGGCCGACCATGAACGCGGTCGATGCCGCCCGTGCCCAGGGAAAAGAGCAGTCGATCCGCGACGAGCTGGTCGCGCTCACGAAATCGTTCAACAAGGGCGGTGCCAACGACATCTCGATCTCGGCGACGTTCATGCGGGTGACCGTGGCCGTGTGACGGTCGGGTCCGGCCGTGAAAGGCTGGACAGTTCGGCAGTGTCCCGTGTGCTACGGTTTGCTTCCCCACGGACAGGCCGCCGCATGGGATCGAAATCATGCCGGCACGTACCATGGGCTCGAGGCCACACCTCCCCGGGCGCCGCACCGCACCGCGGTGGCTGGCGATCGCAGGCGCGCTGCTGGCGGTAGCGCGGGCGTGGGCGGCGTCGCCTGAGGACGCGGCGCTGCACGCGTGGCTGGGCGACGACGTGGCGATCACCGCGCGCGCCTACGCGCGCGCGCTCGCAGGCGTCGAGGACCTGCACGTCGCGGTGACGCGCTTCCTCGACGCGCCCTCCGAGCGCACGTTGAGCGCCGCGCGCGAGGCCTGGCGCCGGAGCCGCGAGAGCTACGAGCCCACCGAGGTGTTCCGCTTCTCCGACGGTCCCATCGACGGGGACAGCGCGCTCGCCGGCCGCGAGGGCCCGGAGAACCGCATCAACGCCTGGCCCGTGGACGAGGCGTATCTCGATTCGGTCGCCGGCTCGCCACGCGGCGGCATCATCCCGCAGCTCGCGATCCCCATGGATCGCGCCACGCTCGAGGGTGCGCACGGCTCGCACGACGTCACCGAGGTGACGCTGGGATTCCACGCCATCGAGTTCCTGCTCTGGGGACAGGACCGCGACACCGTGACCGCGGGCCGGCGCCCGTATACCGATTTCATCGCCGGCAACGCCGTGCGCG
>DATLUU010000360.1:0-18157 GCA_035577885.1 Verrucomicrobiia bacterium | reverse complement strand
GGCGTGCTCCTGCTCCTCTCCACGTTCCTGCCGGACGTGATCCGCATCCGCGTTCCGGAGGGCCGCGACGCGAGCCCGACCGTGGAGCTCGTGCACCGCGACGCGCCGACCCTGGCTCCCGAGCAGCAGCAGCGCCTCGCCGAGCGCACCTCGAGCGAGCCGCCGCTCGTGCCCTACCGCGCGCTCCCCGCCGACAGCGCCGCCGCTCGGAGCACCCCGGCCGAGGTGCCGCAGGTCGCGCACTCGGACAGCGCGCTCGAGCCGCCGGCCGTCGTCGCCGCACCGCCGAAGCCGGCGGGGAGCGCGAAGGCGCACGCTCCCGCCCGCATCCGCCCGCGGGTCTCGCCCGATCCACAGTCCGAGGACGAAGGCGGCACCGCGGCGGGCGTCGAGCACTCGACGACGTTCGTGCCGGTGAGCGTGAAGACCGAGGTGAGGCTGTCGTCGTCGCAGGCTTCATCGCCGCCGGCGCCCGCGGCGGACACGGCGGGCGACCCGTCGCTGCCGCTGCTTTGCGGCGAGGTCGTGGACGAGTCCGGCGCTCCCATCGAGGGCGCGCGCGTGCAGGTGATGGTGCCCGCGCTCACGATCCGCACCGACAAGCGCGGCCGCTTCTGCGTCGCCCTGCCGGCCGGCGAGCGCACGTTCCTGGTCGATGCGGCCGGCTTCCAGGCGGTGACGCGCGGCGTTGAGCTCTCCGGTGCGACGTTCGAGACCCACGTCACGCTCACGGCGGCGCGGTGATGGAACCGATCGACGACAGCATCCTCGACGACTTCCTCGTCGACTCGCACGAGGGACTCGACCGCCTGGACCAGGACCTGCTCGCGCTCGAGCGCGATCCCGCCGCGAGCGAGGCCGTCGCCAGCGCGTTCCGCGCGCTGCATACGATCAAGGGCACGTGCTCGTTCCTCGGGCTCCGGCGGCTCGAGCGCGTGGCGCACGCCGGGGAGTCGCTGCTCGCCGCGGTGCGCGCGGGCCGCAGGCCATGGTCGCGCGAGATCGCCGACGCGCTGCTCGCCACCGCCGACCGGGTGCGCGCGATCCTCGCCGGGATCGAGGCGAGGCGCCGGGAACCCATCCGTCAGGATGGGTGCGGCCCCGAGGCCCCGCTCGAGCCCGAGGGCGACGATCGCGCGCTCCTGGACGAGCTCGCCGTGTGCGGTGCGACCGTGACGCGGGCGCCCGCGCCCGCAGCGGACGCCGCGCCGGCGACGACCGCGCCCGCGAGCGCGCTCCAGCAGCGGCACGTGCGCGTGGACGTGCGCCGTCTCGACGCGGTCATGGACCTGGTCGGCGAGCTGGTGCTCGCACGCAACCAGCTCCAGCGCTCGCTCGCCCGGAGCGAGGCCCGGTCGTACGCCTCGGGGCTCGATGCCGCCGCGTTGCGGCTCGACCACGTCACCGCGCGGCTCCAGGACGAGGTCATGCGCACGCGCATGCAGCCCGTCTCGGCATCCTGGGCGCGGCTGCCCCGGCTCGTGCACGACGCGGCGACCGCGTGCGGCAAGCGGGTGCGGCTGGAGACACGCGGCGACGGAACCGAGCTCGACCGCGCGCTCGTCGAAGCGCTGAAGGACCCGCTCACGCACCTGGTGCGGAACGCCATCGACCATGGCATCGAGGACGCGGCCGGGCGCGCGCGCGCCGGCAAGTCCGAAGAGGGTGTGCTGCGGCTCCACGCGTTCGAGGAGGGCGGCAGCGTGCGGCTCGAGCTGGCCGACGACGGCGCCGGCATGAGCGTCGAGCGCATCCGCGAGCAGGCCATCGCCCGCGGGCTCGTGGACGGCGAGCGCTCGCGGCGGCTCACCGACGAGGACTGGCTCGAGTTCGTGTTCGTCCCCGGGTTCTCCACCGCGTCGCAGGTCACGAGCCTCTCCGGCCGCGGCGTGGGGCTGGATGCCGCACGCGCATCGATCGAGTCGGTGGGCGGCACGATCGGCGTGCGCAGCGTGCGCTCGGAGCCGGGCCGGGCCGGGTCCGGCACCACGTTCACCATCCGGCTCCCGCTCACGCTCGCGATCCTGCCCGCGCTCATGTTGGAGCAATCGGGCGAGACTTTCGCATTACCCCAGGCGAACGTGCTCGAGATGCTGCGCTGCGGCGAAGGACACGCGCGCATCGAGCGCGGGGCACCCGGCGGAACCGGGTCCGACCGGCCGGTGTTCCGGCTCCGCGGCGAGCTGCTGCCGGTCCTGGAGCTGGGCCGCTGGCTCGGCATGGACGCGGACGGCGCACCCATCCTCGCGGATGGGTCCCCGGCGCCGCGCCACCTGCTCGTGCTCACGTCCGACGGCCGGCGCTACGGGCTCGCGGTGGACCGCGTCTGCGACACGGAAGACATCGTGGTGAAACCGATCGACCACCGGCTGCGCGAGGGCGGCGCGTTCGCGGGCGCCACCGTGCTCGGCGACGGCCGCGTGGCGTTGATCCTCGACGCACACGCCCTGGCGCTCCGCGCCGGCCTCGCCTCCTCGGGTGTCGCGCAGCGGACCGCCGCGCCGCAGGCGAGGGGTGATGAAGCGATCACGCGCGTGCCGCTGCTGGTCGTTCGCGCTCGCCGCGGCATCCGCGCCGCGGTGCGGCTGGAAGAGATCGACCGCGTGGTGGAGTTCGAGTCGGGCGCGTTCGAGCGGCTGGACGAGCATCCCGTGGTGCGCCTGGAGGGCGAGGTGCTGCCGGTGGCCGCGTTCGCGGGCGACCCATCGCTCGCGGCACCCGGCGCGTTCGCCGAGCCGCGGACCTGGCCGGTGCTGGTGCGCGCCGAGGCCTCCGGCCGGCGCGTCGGGCTCGTCGTGGACGAGGTCGTGGACATCGTCGGCTGGGAGGGCGCCGCGACCGCTCCCGCGGCGGCCACGGGCGCGCCGCTCCGGATCGTGCTCGACGACCACGTCACCGACCTGGTGACGCTCGAAGGGGCGGCGGCGTGAGCGCCCGCGCGGCGGCGAGTCCGCAGGCGTGGTGCACGTTCCGGCTCGCGCAGGGCCACTACGGCGTCGAGCTCGCCCGCGTGCAGGAGGTGCTCCGGCCGCTCCCGCTCACGCGCGTCCCGCTGGCGCCGCCGGCGATCGCGGGCCTCGTCAACCTGCGCGGGCGCATCGTGACCGTCGTGGATCCGCGCGTGGTGCTCGGCGTCGAAGCCGCGCCCGCCGCCTCGGGCGGGCTCGTGGTCGTGCACGGCACGGAGGGCGCGGTGGCGTTGCACGTGGACGCGATCGGTGACGTGCGGCGAGCGGACCCGACGGAGCCGCCGCCTGCACTCGCCGGCTCGACCGCGGACGGCGATCGCGACGCCATCTCCCAGACGATCGCGCTCCCCGGACATCTGCTCTCGATACTCGACCTCGATCGCGTGCTCGCGCGCGCGTTCGCAGCGGACGTTCCCACCTTCCGGCCTCCGGCCGGGGAGCCGCGCTCATGACCTGGAGTATCCGCAAGCGGCTCCTCGCGCTCTCGCTCCTGGGCCTCGTGCTGCTCCTCGCCGTGGCG
This sequence comes from Verrucomicrobiia bacterium, assembly GCA_035577885.1. Lineage (GTDB taxonomy): Bacteria > Eisenbacteria > RBG-16-71-46 > RBG-16-71-46 > RBG-16-71-46 > JAIOPA01. The sequence continues at coordinate 14,668 of DATLUU010000360.1, read as the reverse complement.
GGCACCGGCACCTGGAACCTGCGGCGCGCGAGCGAGACCAGCCGCACGATGCAGCGCTGCGTGTTCACCGTGCGTGACCAGCTCGAGCTCAATCTCCTGAACGCGGCGATCCGCGCCGACGTGCTCGCGGTGCTCGCGGCGCGCACGCCGGCGGAGCGGAACGAGGAGGTGGCCGCGCTCGAGCAGCAGGTCGGCAGGCTATCGCACTTCTCCGGCCGCGCCGCCGACGAGGAGTTCGATGCGCAGACCGCGGCGCTCCTCAAGGACGCGCGCGACGGCTCGCGTCGCGTCGCGGACCTGGCGCTGGACCTGGCACACCGTCACCAGAAGGGCGACGCCGCCGCGATCGAGCGGCTGCTCCCCGAGCTGCGCGCGGAGTGGGGGCAGTTGGAGCCGGTCGCCGCGCGCGTGAGCGACCGGCTGGAGACGCTCACCACCACCGCGGCACACGACCTGGACCAGGCGGGCGGCGCCGGCGGCCTGCTCATGGTGGTGATCGCCTCGATCGCGCTCCTGGCGATGCTGTTCGCCGCGCACGCCGTGCGCCAGGGCATCGTCGAGCCGCTGGATGCAGCCTCACGCGTCATGGACGCGATCGCGGGCGGTGACCTGGACGCTCGCGTCACCTCGACCCGCGACGACGAGCTGGGACGTCTCGGACGCGACGTCAACCGCGCCGTGGAAAGCCTCTCCGGCGCGCTCGCACGCATCGCCGACAGCGCGGTCGCGGTGGGCAATGCCTCCGAGGAGCTGGCGTCGGTGAGCAGCCAGCTCCAGGCGAGCGCGGTGGAGACCACCGAGCAGATGAGCGTCGCCACGCGCGCGAGCAAGGAGACCAACACCTCGGTGCGGCTGGTCGCGGCCTCGGCCCAGCAGGTGGGCGCCGGCATCCGCAGCGTCGCGCAGAACGCCAAGGAAGCGGCCGACGTGGCGGCGGCCGCGGTGCGCGCGGCCACCGCGGCGAACGCCGCGATCCGCGAGCTGGGCGAGAGCAGCGAGCAGATCGACAACGTCGTCCGCGTCATCAGCGCCATCGCCGAGCAGACGAACATCCTTGCCCTGAACGCCGAGATCGAGGCGGCGCGCGCGGGCGAGGCGGGCAAGGGTTTCGCCGTGGTCGCGAACGAGGTCAAGGAGCTGGCCAAGGAGACGGCGCGCGCCACCGACGACATCGCGCGGCGCGTGAGCGCGATCCGCGACGACCGCGGCGGCGCGGTCACCGCCATCGCCGAGATCACCCGCATCATCGAGCAGATCAGCACCACGCAGTCGGCGATCGCGGCTTCGGTGCAGGAGCAGAGTGCCGCCACCGCCGAGATCACGCGCAACATGGGCGAGGCCGCCCGCGGCACCGACGAGATCGCCGCCACGGTGGGCCAGGTGGCGCGCGCCACCGAGAACACGTCCACGGCGGCGCACGAGACGCTGCGCGCGGCGAGCGAGCTGGCGATGATGGCGACCGAGCTGCAGCGCACGGTGAGCCAGTTCCGCTTCGGCGCGCGCGGCGCGGAGGCGAAGCGCGCCGAGCCGCGCACGCCGGGTCGCGTCGTCGGTCGCATCGCGCCGGGTACCAGCGCGGCCCGGAAGCCGGCGCCGGCGGAGGACCTCGCGGCATGAGCGAGCGCGGCGCGGAAGCGCGCACCACCCCGGAGGGCACCGCCGGCGCGGGTCTCCACCGCCACGTGCACCAGTTCACGTCGCTGTCCCAGCGTCTCTCCGAGTGCGGCTGGGAGACCGACACCGAGGCCGAGCGCACCGCGGCCCAGGCCGAGTCGTTGTCCGTCGTCGCGGAGCAGACCTCGGAGAACGTCGCCAGCGTGGCGGTGGCGGTGGAGCAGATGGGCGTGAGCATCCAGGAGATCTCGCGCAACACCTCGGAGGCGGCGGCGATCGCCGCTTCGGCGGAGCGCGAGGCGCAGGCGGCCGTCGAGCGTGTCCAGCGCCTGGGCGACGTGAGCGGGCGGGCCGGGGGCGTGGTGAAGTCGATCTCCGCGGTCGCCCGCCGCACGCACCTGCTGGCACTCAACGCGGCGATCGAGGCGGCGCGCGCCGGCGAGGCCGGGCGTGCGTTCCAGGTGGTGGCCACCGAGGTGCGCTCGCTGGCGCGCCAGACCTCGGCCGCGGCCGAGGAGGTGACGCGCACGCTCGAGGAGGTGCGCGCCGACGGCCACGAGGCCGCTGCCGCGATCACCGGCATCCGCGGCACGATCCACGACATCGCCATGATCTCGCGCACGATCGCCGAGGCGGTGGCGCAGCAGCTCCGGACCGCCGACGAGATCAGCCGCAACCTGAACGACGCCGCGACCGGCGTGATCACGATCAGCGAGCAGAGCGGCGCGGTCGCCGAGGGCGCGCGCCGCATCCGCGCCCAGGCCGACGCCGCGCAGCGCGTGGCCGTCGACCTCGCGCGCCTGTCCACCACGCTCGGGAGCCTGGCCACACGCCTGGAGGGAACACCCGCAGCCGCGAACGAACCGCTTCTGCCCATGGGAGGGACGCCGTGAAGGCACTGGTCGTGGATGACTCGCGCGCCATGCGCCGCATCATCGCCAAGCTGCTCGTCGAGCTGGGATTCGAGGTGCACGAGGCTGCCTCCGGGCTCGAAGCGCTGCAGCTCGCCGACAAGCTGGACGGGCTGTCGCTCGTGCTGCTCGACTGGAACATGCCGGAGTTGGACGGGCGCCAGGTGCTCGAGCGCCTGCGCGCGGATGAACGCTTCGCCGACCTGCCGGTGATGATGGTCACCACCGAGAGCGAGATGGAGCAGGTGGAGGTGGCGCTGAACGCGGGCGCGAGCGAGTACCTGATGAAGCCGTTCGACCGCCAGGCATTGCTCGAGAAGCTGCTGCTGCTGGGCTTCGATCCGGAGAGCAGGGCGGCCTGATGAGCGAGCTTCGCGTCCTCGTCGTCGACGACAGCGTCGCCGTGCGGCGTGTCCTCAGCGATGCCCTCGAGCGCGAGCCCGGCTTCACCGTGTGCGGCGCGGCGCCGAACGGCGCGCTGGGGCTCGAGCTGGTGGAGCGCTCGCGCCCGGACGTGGTCGTGCTCGACCTCGAGATGCCGGTCCTGGACGGCCTCGACTTCCTCACCCGTCTCCGGCCGCAGCACCCGCGGCTGCCGGTGCTGGTGTTCAGCGGCACCGCGGGGCACGCGAACGAGGCCACGCTCGAGGCGCTGTGGCGCGGCGCGAGCGACTACCTCTTGAAGCCGCACGCCCTCGCCGCGGAGGAGATGGAGGCGTTCCTGCGCGCGGAGATGTTCCCGCGGCTGCGCGCGATCGCGCGCGTGCCGGTGGAGCGCGCGGCACCCGCGACCTCGGCCGCGGCCCACCTCGCGCTCGTGCCGGCGCCGCGGCCCGCGCCCGGCCGCGGCGGCGATCCCGCACCGGAGCTGCTCGTGGTCGGGGCTTCCACCGGCGGCCCGCGCGCGCTCGCGGCCGCACTCGGCGAGCTGCCGCCCGACTTCCCGCTCCCGATCGCCGCGGTCCAGCACATGCCCGCGGAGATGAGCGAATTCCTCGCCAGCGGCCTCGCCGCCAACTGCCGCATGCGCGTTCGACTCGCGGGAGATGGCAACGTGGTCGAGCCCGGCGTGCTGTGGCTGGCGCCCGGTGGCGCGCACCTGACGATCGCTGGAGAAGGCGCGCGTGCGTGCTTCCGGCTCGATCACGGACCCGAGGAGAACGGCTGCCGGCCGGCGGTGGACCCGCTGTTCCGCTCCGCGGCGCGCGTGTTCGGCGCCGGCACGCTGGCGCTGGTCTTGACCGGCATGGGACAGGACGGCGCCGCCGGCGCGCGCGCCGTGCACACGGCCGGCGGCCGCGTGCTGGTGCAGGACGAGGCTTCGAGCGTGGTCTGGGGCATGCCCGGCGCGATCGCGCGCGCGGGCCTCGCGGATCGAGTGCTGCCGCTGTCGCAGCTCGGCGGCGAGCTGCTCGCGCGCGCGACGCGCACGCCGCCGCCCAGGCAGGCGGAGGCCGCGTGAGCATGAGCGCACGGCCCGAGCGACGCCCGAACGCGCTCACGCACGCCGACCACGAGTTCCTGCGCACGCTGCTCCACCAGCGCACCGGCATCCAGCTCGACCCGGGCCGCGAGCAGTTCGCGGAGATGCGCCTCGGGGGCCTCGCCAACGACCTCGGCTTCGACTCGCTGCCCGACGTGCTCGACGCGGTGCGCACCGAGGAGCACTGGGGCATCCTCCACCGGCTGGTGGTGGAGGCACTTGCGATCTCGGAGACGTCGTGGTTCCGCGATGCGCACGTGTGGGTGGAGCTGCGGCAGACGATCCTGCCCGGCCTGCTCGAGCGCCGGAAGGCGACGCGCTCGCTGTCGCTGTGGAGCGCCGCGTGCGCGACCGGCCAGGAGCCCTACAGCCTCGCCATGATCCTGCACGAGTACGGCGACCGGCTCTCGGGCTGGCAGGTGCGCACGCTCGCCACCGACTTCTCCCAGGGGATCCTGAAGCGCGCCCAGGCCGCGAGCTACAGCCAGCTGGAGATGAACCGCGGGCTGCCGGCGTCCCAGCTCGTGCGCCACTTCCGCAAGATGCCCGACGCTTGGGAGCTGCGGTCCGAGGTGCGGGGCCGCGTCGAGTTCCGCGAGCTGAACCTGGTTCAGGGCTGGCCCGAGCTGCCGCCGATGGACCTGGTGCTGCTGAGGAACGTCCTCATCTACTTCGAGCCCGAGCTGCGACGGCGCGTGCTGCGGCAGCTCGCGCGTCTGCTGCGGCCGGACGGCGTGCTCGTGCTCGGCGTCGGCGAGACCACGCTCACCATGGACGACTCGTTCGAGGCCGTCCCGCTCGCGCGCACGGTGGTCTACCGCCGGCGCGATGGGATCTAGAGGGGACCGATGGCCGACCCGCGGAGCGTGATCCCGATCGAGGAGTGGTTGTCGACGCTCCACGCTGCCTCCAACGAGCTGGCGAAGCACTCGCTCCGCTTCGACGATCAGGCGGGAGCCGCTGCCGCGGACGGGCCCGGCGAGCCGGGCGCCTACATCGCGGTCCATTCCGCGCACAACGCCGTGCACCTCGGGCTCTCGGCCTCGCCCGCACGCTGCCGGGCGCTGGCGCGCGCGCTCCTGGGCCTGCACCACACCCAGCCCGTGAGCGAGAGCGACGTGGTGGACGGGCTCTCCGAGGTGATGAACATCCTCGCCGGCAAGGTGAAGGCGAGCATGGCCGGGCGCGACGGCCAGCTCCATCTCGGGCTGCCCATGTTCGTCGCCAACCCGATCCGCTCGAGCGGTGACTCCGAAAGCGCCTCCCTCCCGGTGCGGCTGGGCCCGGTGGAGTGCACGCTGCGGGTCTACCGCCGGCAACGCGCCGCCTAAAGCGCATTCTCGCGGCTGCCGATACGACCCTCGGCAGGCTCCGCCTTCCCGGTGCGCACACGCATGCCATGCGGCCCCGGGATGCACGTCGTTCGCCGTCGCCGAAATCCAGGGACGGATCCTCGCCCGGCCGCGTCATTCCGCCTTTCTCTCGGGGCGGACGTCGCGCCGCGATGCGTCCATAAAGTCCGCTGCGCGCGGACCGACCAGGGAGGTCAGGCGATGCACCGTTTCGTCCGTCTCACGCTCGCGATCGCGATCGCGGCGGCTGCCGGAGCCGTGTCTCGGCCCGCGCACGCGGCTGGAGCCGTTCCCCCCACCGCCGCCAGGCCGGCCGCCGGCGCCGTCGCCGTGGAGCTCACCGCGAAGCGCGTCACCAAGGACCAGGGCAGGGAAGTGCTCGTCGCCGCCGACGAGGCCAAGCCCGGCGAGCTGCTCGAGTACCGCGCGCTCTATCGCAACGATGGCGCCACCGAGGCGAAGGGCCTGATGGCGACGCTGCCGATCCCCCGCGGCACGCAGTACGTGGCGGGCTCGGCGCTGCCGCGCGGTGTCCAGGCGAGCGTCGACGGTCACACGTTCGCGCCGGTGCCGCTCAAGCGCACGGTGAAGACGCCGGACGGACGCACGGTGGTGCAGGAGGTGCCGGTCGCCGAGTACCGCGCCCTGCGCTGGCCGCTGGGTGCCCTGCCGTCGCGCGACCAGCGCACGGTGAGCGCGCGCGTCCGCGTCGAGACCACGAACGTCGCCGAGAACGCGCACTGATCGGCGTTCCCGGCCCATCGCCACGACTGCACCTGCCCGTCACGCGACGGGTCGACCTCATCCCCGGAGCCTCCCCATGAACGCATCCCCGCTCGCCGGCCGGATCCGCCGCTGGGTCTCGTCGCCGCTCGGCATCACGCTGGCCGCACTCGCGGTCGCCGCGTGCGCCGGGCTCGGCGCCGTGGCCCTCGCCGCCCCGCCCGCCGGGACGACGATCGGCAACCAGGCCACCGCCACGTACACCGACGCCGCCTCGAACAGCTACACGGTGACGTCGAACCCGGTCACCACGGTCGTGCAGCAGGTCGCGGGGCTCACGCTCACCGCGAACGGCACGCGCGTCTCCGCGCCGGGCGGCCAGGCCGTGTTCCCGCACGTGATCACGAACAATGGCAACGGCACCGACTCGTTCACGCTCTCGGCGTCGAACAACGGCGGCGACGACTTCGACCTGACCGGACTCGTGCTCTACGCCGACGCCGATGGCAACGGCGTGCCCGACAACTTCACGCCGGTCACCACCACCGGCCCGCTCGCGGCCGGCGCCACGTTCCGCTTCGTCGCGGTCGGCTCGGTGCCCGGCACGCGCCTCGCGGGCGACGTGTCGCGCATCACGGTCAACGCCGTGAGCGTGTTCGACGGCACGCAGACGGCGTCGAACACCGACCAGGTGAACGTGACCGCGAACGCCGTGGTCAACGTCACCAAGTCGATCAGCGCGCCGAGCGGCGCCTCGCCGAGCGGTCCCTACACCTACACGCTGACCTATACGAACTCCGGCAACGCCACCGCCGGCAGCGTGCGCTTGACCGACATGGTCCCCGCGGGCATGACGTACGTGGCCGGCAGCGCGCGCTGGAGCAGCACCGGCGCCACGGTGCTGTCCGACGCCGACTCCTCCGATACGCACGGCGCCGGGGCCAACACCATCCGCTGGGACTACAACGTCGCCACGCCCGGCGCGGTCACGGCGATCGTGAACCAGGTGCCCCCGGGCCAGAGCGGGACCGTGACCTTCGACGTCAACGTCAGCTCCGGCCTGGCACCCCAGGTGATCGGGAACACGGCGCGCTTTGCGTTCTTCGACGGCGCCGGCAACGTCGGGCCGCTGTTCACGAACACGGCGCCGTTCACGGTGACCCAGTCGACGTCGGTGACGTTCATCGGCGCCACCGTGCCGAGCGCGGTGCAGGGCGCGGTGGTGTCCTTCACGAACGTGCTCACGAACACCGGCAACGGCAGCGACGTGTTCGACATCAGCACCGGCGGCAACTCGTTCCCCGCCGGCTCGATCGTGCAGCTGTTCCAGAGCGACGGCGTCACGCCGTTGACGGACTCGAACGGCAACCTCACGCCGGACGTCGGCCCGCTCGCTCCCGGCAACAGCTACAACGTGATCCTCAAGGTCACGCTGCCGGCCTCCGCCTCGGGCGGCCCCTACCAGGTGCAGAAGACGGCGACGTCGGCGACGAACCCCTCGAGCACCGCCACCGCCACCGACGTGCTGACCACGATCACCGCGAACTCGGTCGACGTCACGAACAACGCCGCGCTGCCGGGCGGCCTCGGCGCCGGTCCGGGTCCTGAAGTCGCGTTCGTGGTCCGGAACACGGTGATCCCGGGCAACACCACGCGCTTCACGCTGTACGTCAACAACGCCAGCTTGCAGGCCGACAGCTACGACCTCGCGGCGAGCACGGTGGGCACGTTCGCCTCGATCACGCTGCCGCCGGGCTGGACGGTGACGTTCCGGAACGGCGCGAACGCGGTGATCACCAGCACGGGCCCGATCGCCGCCGGCGGCAACCTGCTCGTCTACGCCGACGTCGCGGTGCCCGCGGGCAACGCCAGCGGCAACACCGAGCTCTACTTCCGCGCCCACTCGCCGGTGAGCACGAGCGCGGACGTGATCCACGACCAGGTCGGGGTGAACGCGGCGCGCAGCCTCACGCTCACGCCCAACAATACGGCACAGGTGCTGCCGGGCGGCTTCGTGGTCTACATGCACACGCTCGCCAACGTCGGCAACGTCACGGAAGGCGACGGCATCGGCAGCACGGTGACGTTCGCCTCCGCCGACAACCAGCCGTCGTGGAGCTCGGCGCTCTACTGGGACACGAACAACAGCGGCAGCTTCGACGCCGGCGACCAGCCGCTGTCGACGCTCGCGAGCCTCGGCGGCATCGCCCCCGGGGCGACGCTGCGCGTGTTCGTCCAGGTGTTCGCCCCCGCCGGCGCGCCGCTGGGGACGCTCAACACCACGGACGTCACCGCGACCACGACGAACGTGGGCTACGGCACCGCGGCGCCGCCGCAGGCGCTGGCGCAGGACGCTTCCACCGTGATCAACAGCCAGGTCACGATCGTGAAGCGCCAGGCGATCGACGCCGCGTGTGACGGCACCGAGGACGGGCCGTTCACCACGCTCAACCTCACCACCGGCGCGGTGCCGAACGCCTGCATCCGCTACGAGATCACGGTCACGAACACCGGCACCACGCCGGTGAACTCGGTGGTGATCAACGACGCGACGCCGGCGAACACCACGTCGTCCAACTCGGCCTCGGCGTTCGCGTCGCAGGGCACCGTCATCGTGCCCACCGACGGAGCGACCGGAGCGGTCACCGCGAACCTGGGCACGCTGCTGCCAGGGGCGTCGGCGACGATCCGGTTCAGCGTACGCATCGACTACCCGTGATCTGACAGCTGCGCGGCGGGACCTCCCGGGCGAGTCCACCCCGGGAGGTCGACGCCGTCCGCCGGGACCCACGCCCGGGTCCGCCACATCGGCCCCACGCGTGCTGGAGCGGCTTCCCCAAGCTGCTCGAGCGCGCGAGGGGGATCGGGGTCTTCCGCGTGTTCCTTGGGCAGCGTCTCCGCACGAGCAACGCCTCGCGCGTTTTCATATACGCGCGCGCGCGCGCGCGTTTGAAGACGCTCGCGCTGCTCGCCGGACTGCTCGCCGCGACGCCCCTCCACGCCGCCCCGCCTGCCGGGACGCCGATCGACAACACCGCGACCGGCACGCTCACGTTCGCGGGCGGGCCGCTCACCCTGCCCAGCAACACCGTGCGCGCCGTGGTCCAGGCCGTGGAGGCACTGGCGCTCTTCCCCGACCGCGGCGGCACGGCGCCGCCCGGCGGCAGCGTCACGCTCGCCCACCGGCTCGTGAACGCAGGCAACGCCACCACCGACATCCGCCTCGACGCGCGCAACCTGGCGCTCGACGGCTTCGACGCCGCGAGCTTCGCGCTGGTCCAGGACCGCGACCACGACGGCCGCGTCGGCGCGGGCGACACGCCGGTCGCGAACGGCGGCGTGATCACGCTCGCGGCGGGCGACTCGGCCGACGTGCTGTTCACGATCGGCGTGCCGGGGACGGCGCCGCTCGGCGCGCTCGCGTTCGTGCGGCTCTCCGCCACCGGGCTCTCGCAGGGCGCCACCGCGCTCGTCACCGACACGCTGCGCACGCCACAGGTGGGCACGCTGCCGCTGCTCGTCTTCTGCGACGCGCCGGACTACCTCCGCCCCACGCGCGTCACCGGCTACGGGCTCCCGATCCAGGTCGAGGCGCTGGCGCGCGGCTGCGACCAGGATCCCACGAGCGTCGAGCGCGTGCGCATCACGCTCAGCTCGCGCACCACCGGCGACCGCGAGGTGTTCGATGCCACCGAGACGACGCCGCACTCGGGGCTCTTCCGCGTGCTGCCCGGGGCGCCCACCACCACCGGCCAGCGCACCTCGACGATCGGCGACGGCGTGCTGTCGACGACGCGCGGCGACCTGGTCACCGCGGAGCTCGCCGGCTGTGGCGCCACGGTCACGCGCGCCTCGGTCTGGGTGGCGCCCGGCGGGTTCGTGTACGAGCCGCGCAGCGACCAGGGCGTGGGCGGCGTGCGCGTGCGGTTGATCGACGTGAGCGGCGCCGGGAACGGCGGCCGCCCCGGCGATCTCGCGGCCGTCTACGCCGGCGACGCCACGACGCCGAGCCCGGCCGACGTGGTCACGGACGCGAACGGCGCGTTCTCGTTCCCGCTCGTGCGCCGCAGTACCTACCGCCTCGAGGTGTCCCCGCCCGAGGCGTGGAGCTTCCCCTCGCGCATGGGCGCGGGAGCGCTCCCGGCGGCGCGGCTCACGGATGTCGCGGGCTCGTACGGCGGCACGTTCGCCACCGCGGACTCGCTTGCGCCCATCGCGGTGGACGTGCCGGTGGACGCCGTGGGTTCGATCGCGCTGTTCGTGGAACAGGCGGCGGCGCGGCCGGAGGTCGAGTGGGGCGATCTCGCCGAGTGGACGATCCGGGTCGCGAACCGCTCGGACAGCACGCTCACCGCGGTGCGGGTCTCGGAGCAGCTGCCGTTCGGGTTCGCGTACGTGCGGGGCTCGGCGCGGGTGACCACGGGAACGCTCTCCGAACCCGCGGGCAGCGGTCCAGCGCTCGCCCTCGTGATCCCCGCGCTCGCGCCACACGAGAGCGCCGAGCTGCGGCTCACGAGCCGCGTCCAATCCGGCGCCCCGACCGGCGAGGCGCGGGCGGTGGCGCAGGCGTTCGGCTCGACGGGAACGCCTGGCTCGACGGAGACCGCGTCCAACGCCGCGCCCGCGACCACGCGCGTGCGCGGCGACGTGTTCGCCGACGAGGGCGGCATCGTGGGCACGGTGAACATCCGCTTCACGGGCCACACGCGCACCGCGGCCGCCGCGGCGCCTGCGCCGAATCCCCCCGTGCTCGGCCCTCCGCTCGGCCTCGCCGGCGTGCGGCTCTACCTGGACGACGGCACCTGGGCGGTGACCGACGCGCAGGGGCGCTTCAGCTTCACCGCGGTCACGCCGCGCACGCACGCCCTCAAGCTCGATCGCACCACGCTGCCGCCCAGGTCGTGGCCGGTGTCCGTGGATCACCGCGACGCGGGCACACCGGGCCTGCGCTTCGTCGACCTGGCGCGCGGCGACCTCGCGAGCGCCGAGTTCATGATCGTCGCCGACACCACGACCGACACCACGACGGTGCGCGAGGTGAAGGAGCGCATGATCGCCGCCCGGTGGCGCGACGAGGGCACGCGCGTCGTGGCGCAGAGCATCCAGCGGCCGGAGCAGCGCGCGCTCCCCGAGGATGCACGCTCGCTGCCCTCCGCGGCCATCGTCACCGGCGAGCACGAGACCGGCGAAGGCACTCCGGACCCGCCTCCGGCGGGTGCCCGCACGCCGCAGGCGGCGCCGGGTGCACTCGCGGGCGGGGCACCGGCGAGGTCCACGCGTCCGGCTCCCGACTCCACCGCCCGGCCCATCCCGCTCGCGAACCTGGACGAGGACCTGCTCCCCGATGGCTCGCTCGCGGATGCACGCGGCGCGAGGACTTCACCGGCAGCGCCTGCGGCGCCGTTCCCGGCCGGGGCGCCGCTCCCGGCCGGCGCCCCGCTCGAGCAGCTGCTGCCGGCGCTCGGCCCCGAGCCGGGCTTCATTGGCCTCGCCGACATGGACACGGTCGCGAGCACGCGCCTGACCGTGCGCGTGAAGACCGCGATCGGCGGCCCGCTCAAGCTGTGGCTGAATGGACAGCGCGTGCCCGAGACGCGCGTCGGCCGCCGCGTCACCGCGCGCGCCGCGGGGTTGGAGGCGTGGGAGTACGTCGGGCTCACGCTCGAGCCCGGCGTCAACGTGCTCGAGCTGTCGCTGCCGAACGCCCCGGGCCGTGTCGCCGTGCGCGTGGTCGCCCCCGGCGGCGTCGCGCGGCTGTGGCTGAGCGGCCCGGGCGCGGTGCCCGCGGACGGCCACAGCGAGCGCTGGTACACGCTCTCGGTGACCGACTCGGCCGGCGTGCCGGTGGCCGCGCGCACGCTGGTCACGCTCGACGCCTCGCGCGGGCATGTGCCGCTCGAGGACCTGGACGCCGCGACCCCCGGGCTCCAGGTCGCGGTCGAGGGCGGCCACGCGCGCGTGCCGCTGCTGTCGCCGGCGGCGCCGGGTCGTGCCGAGTACACGGCCACGAGCGGCACGATGCGCGCGGTCGCCGACGTGGAGTTCGTCCCCGAGATGCGCCCGCTCCTGGTCGTGGGCACGCTCGAGGGCGCCGTGGGCCTCGATGCGTTGCATGCACCGGCGAGTGGTCGGACGCCGCGGCAGGGATTCGAGCAGCCGATCGACGAGTTCTTCGCACAGTCGCACGACGGCAGCCAGACCGCGGGCGCGCGCGCGGCGCTGTACGTGAAGGGCCGGGTGAAGAGCGACATGGAGCTGACGCTCGGCTACGACTCCGACCGCCCCGACGACCTGCGCCAGTTCCGCGACCTGGAGGTCGAGCGCGGCTACCCGGTGCAGGGCGACGCCAGCGTGCGCGGCTACGACGCCCAGTCCACGGGCAAGCTCTATGGCCGGCTCGAGCGGCGCGACGCGTCGCTGCTCTACGGCGATCTCCTGACCGGCGGCTCCGAGCTGAGCCTCGCCAACTACGCGCGCAGCCTCACGGGCGCGGTGGCGTCGTGGTCGGGTGACGACATCCGCGGTGGCGTGCCTTCCGGCATGAGCGGACGCGCGTTCACGAGCCGCGAGCGCTCGCGCCAGGTGATCGACGAGCTGCCGGGCCGCGGTGTCTCCGGTCCCTACCGGCTCACGCGCACGCCGCTCGTCGAGAACAGCGAGCGCGTCGAGGTGCTGGTGCGCGACCGCGACCAGCCGGCGGTGGTGATCTCGACCGAGCTCAAGCAGCGCTTCACCGACTACGAGCTGGACCCGCTCTCCGGCGAGCTCCTGTTCCGCGCGCCGGTGCCGAGCTTCGACGCCGAGCTGAACCCGGTGAGCGTGCGGGTCACGTACGAGATCCACGACGCCACGGGTGCGGCGTGGGTGAGCGGGCTCCAGCTGCACCAGCGGGTCAGCTCGCGCCTCGCGCTCGGCGGCACGTACGTGGACGATCACGACCCTGCGCAGCCGTTCGAGCTGCGCGGGCTCTCGGCGCTCGCGCGCCTCTCGCCCCGCACCACGTTCGAGGGCGAGTGGGCGGCGACGCACTCGCTCGCGGGCACCGCCGGCGCAGCCGTCGCCGGCGGCGCGCCCGAGGTCGCGGGCGACGCCGGACGCCTCCAGTTGAGCCACGACGATCCGCGCACGCAGGCGCGGCTGTGGGCGATGACGGCGGCGACGGGCTTCGCCAATCCCGGCGCCGGCCTCGCGGGCGGCCGCACCGAGGCCGGAGGCCGGTTGAGCACGCGCCTCGCCGGGCGCACACGGCTGACGGGCGAGGCGCTCTACAGCGCCGACGTCTCCGGCCGCACCCGGCGTGGCGGCGTGCTCCTGAGCCTGGACCGCACGCTCAACGAGGTGTGGCGCGGCGAGTTGGGCATGCGCGTCGCCGGCGAGTCGAACGCGACCCTGCCGGTGGATCCACTGCAAGCCACCGTGCGCTTGAAGATGCTGGGCCAATGGCCGAGCCATCCGGAATGGAGCGGCTACGGCGAGTACGAGCAGGACACGCAGATCGCGTCGCGCCGGCTTGCGGCGCTGGGCGGCGAGTACCGCTTCAGCACCCGCGGGCGGCTGTACGCGCGCCACGAGCTGGCGTCGTCGTTGAGCGGCGCGTGGGCGCTCTCCGAGAGCCAGCAGCGGCTCGCGACCGTGGCCGGCGTGGACGCGGACCTGGCGCGCGACGCGCACGTGTTCAGCGAGTACCGGCTCGCCGACGCGCTCGCCGGGCGCGAGGGGCAGGCGGCGGTGGGCCTGCGCAACGCGTGGCGTCTCGCGAATGGCATGCGCGTCGGCGGCGCGTTCGAGCGCGTGAGCCCCGTCTCCGGCGCCACGGCACGAGAAGGCCCGAGCACCGCGCTCTCGGGCAGCCTCGACTGGGCGCAGGACCCGCGCTGGAAGGGCTCGCTGCGCATGGAGGGCCGCACCAGCCGCGAGAGCGACCAGGTGCTGCAGAGCATGGCCGCGGCGGTGAAGCTCGACTCGGCGTGGACCGGGCTCGTGCGGCACCGGTTCGCGTTCGGCGGCTCGCGGCACGCAGGAACGCTGGATGCCGACGAGCACTTCGAGCTGGCGATGGCGTACCGCGACCCCGGGGGGCCCGCGCGCCCCGCCGGCCGCTGGGACATGCTCACGCGCTGGGAGTTCCTCCTCGAGCGCCCGCAGGGGACGACGGACGGGCTCGCGTCCGTGCTCCCGGGCCGCCACCTCGCGAACGTGATCGGGTTGAACGGCACCGCGCGCTTCCCGCGTGGCACCCGCGTGAACCTCGGCTGGGCGGGCAAGCTCACGCGCGAGCAGACGAGCGCGGCGGTCACGCGCGGGCTCGCGCAGTGGCTCCACGGCCGGCTGATGCGCGACATCGGCAGCGTCTGGGACGCGTCGGTCACCGGCAGCGTGCGTACGGGTGCCTCCATCGGCGATCGCCAGTTCGGCCTCGGCCTCGAGGTCGGACGCCTGCTCCCGGGCGGGATGTGGCTCTCGGCCGGGTTCAACCGCTTCGGCTACCGCGACGACGAGCTCACCAGCGAGGAATGGACGCGCACCGGCGGTTTCATCCGCATGCGCGCGCGCTTCGACGAGTCGCTGTTCAAGCGGCTGGGGGG
>DATLUU010000359.1:0-2957 GCA_035577885.1 Verrucomicrobiia bacterium | reverse complement strand
CACGCTCATGGACGAGGCGCAGGCGAACCCGGCCATCCGCTTCATCGTCACCTTCGGCCACCGCGCCGCCTACTCCTCCGGCTCGCACGCGGGGCTCGCCACGATCCGCAGCATCCTCGACAGCCTGGGCGTGCACCACGGCAAGTACGTGCTGAACCTGAACGGGCACAGCCACGACTACGAGCGCACCACGCCGCGGTTCGGCGTCACGCACATCACCGTCGGCATCGGCGGCGCCACGCTCGAGGAGGCGAGCGGCGCGTGCATCTGGGCGGGCGGCTGCCCACCGCCGGCGTGGTCGCTGCTCCGGCTCTACCACCACGGCGCGCTCCGGCTCGCGTTCGGGCCCACGAGCATCCAGGGCCAGCTCTTCTGCGGACCCAACTCCGCGCACGACGACATGACGTGCACGTCCGGCCAGCTGCTCGACCTGTTCACGATCACCGGTCAGGGCGTGACCGCCGCGCCACCGTCTGCCCCGATCGGGCTGGCGATGGAAGCGATCCGACCGAACCCGGCGGTGTCCTCGTTCACCCTCGAGTATTCCCTCGTCGACGGTGGTGAAGTGCGACTCGAACTGCTGGACGTCGCCGGACGAGTAGCGCGCCAGATCGCGCTCGCACCCGCGGGACCGGGCCGGAACCAGGCCCTGGTGTCGGCGCCCAGCGACCTGGGCCCCGCCATCTACTGGCTGCGGCTCACGCAGTCGGGGCGGAGCGTGCGCAGGAGCGTGGTGCTGCTGCCCTGAGTCGCTCCGTGCGCGCGGGAAACGCGGTATGTTCACCGCTCCATGATCACCATCCGCCCCGCGACCACGGCCGACCAGCAGGCGCTGGGTCGTTTCGGCGGCGCGCTCATGCGCCAGCACCACGCGGCCGACCCGCAGCGCTTCATCCAGGTCGAGCACCCCGAGGCGGGCTACGGCCGCTTCCTCGTCTCCGAGGTCACGAACCCCGAGAGCGTCGTCCTCGTGGCCGAGCGCTCGGGGGAGGTGGTGGGCTACATCTGGGCGGCCGTCGAAGGGATCAGCTGGAAGGACCTGCGTGGGCCGTGCGGGTTCGTGCACGACATCTTCGTGGACGAGTCCGCACGCGGCCTCGGCGCCGGGCGCGCGCTCCTGCGTGCCGCCGTGGACTGGATCCATGCCCACGGCCGAACGCAGGTCGTGCTCTGGACCAAGACGCGCAACGACCACGCCAAGAGCCTGTTCCGGAACCTCGGGTTTCGCACCACGATGACCGAGATGACGCTCGACCTCGGGGCCGGGGGTGCGGCGGGAGAGCGGATCGGCGATGGATGAGGTGACGCCGTTCTCGACCAAGGCGTGGGAGAGCTTCTACGTGATCGTCGGCTCCTCGGCGGGCGCGCTCACCGGCCTCCAGTTCGTGGTGCTGACGATGATCGCCGAGGCGCGCAAGCGACGGATCGGCGCCAGCGGCGAGAGTATCGCGGCGTTCGGGAGCCCGAACGTGGTGCACTTCTGCGCCTCACTGCTCGTGTCCGCGATCTGCAGCGCGCCGTGGGGCGGGCTCGGGCCGCCGGGGATCGCGATCGCCATCTCCGGCGCCCTCGGCGTCCTCTACTCGCTCATCGTGCTGCGGCGGACGCTGCGCCAGCACGAGTACGAGCCGGTGCTCGAGGACTGGATCTGGCACGCCGCGCTGCCGTTCCTCGCCTACGCGGCGCTGGTGCACGGCGGCTGGTCGATCGCTCACGGCTCAGCGGACACGCTCTACGTCATCGGCGCCGCCACGCTGCTGTTGCTGTTCATCGGCATCCACAACGCCTGGGACACGGTGATGTACATCACCATCACCGGCCTGCCCGAGCCGGAGGCAAGACCGGCGCAGGCGTCCCGCAAGGCTCCGGTCGCCGAAGCCCCCGCGTCCGGTGAGCCACCGCATTCAGCGCGCCCCTGAGCGCTCCCCGGCCTCGGCCGGCGGTTGCTTGAGCCACGCCGGGTTGTGCTTGCCGGTCGCGGCGTGCCAAGCGAAGTCGAGAACGTAGAGATCGTTCAGCAGGCTGAACAGGAACCCGAGCACGATCAGGAACATCGCCAGCCGCGGCCACGGACTGCGGCGCTCGCCGAAGCGGTCCTCGACGCTCAGCTTGTGACCCGGCGGCAGCTTCGCCACGCCGGTGAGCGATGCCCCGAACGGCACGTTCAGCTTGGCGCGCGCATTCACCGCCCACCCGTTCGCATCGAGGATCGGGCCCAGGTTGCGCTTGCTGAGCTTCAGCCACGCGATGAGCATCGACGGTCCCGAGACCAGCAGCAGCAGCCCGACGATGGCGAGGCAGAGCTGCCAGAACGGCAGCTTCAAGAGCCCCGAGAGGTAGCCGGCGATGGCCGCGAACGCCGTGGCCAGCGCGCCGAACGCGACCCCCAGGGCGGCGACGGTGCCGACGTCGATCTTTTTCGGCGGCGGCTTGGCCTGGTCGACGTTGGCGACGCCGGTCGCGGTCGCGCCCAGCTGCTTCTCCGAGGCGGCATCGGCCTCGGCCGCACGCTTCGCGACCTGCTCCTCGACCAACCGCACCAGCTTCTTGTACGGCGCCCAGAATGCCTGCCGGATGCTGATCGGGTTCTCGATGAGCTTGGTGATGGTCGCGTCCCAGTCGCGGCCGGCGCGGTCGATGAAGATGCCGTTGCGGCCGACCATGAGGTTGTCGGCGTCACCGTTCGTGAACGCGGCCACGATCTGCCGGCGCTCGGACCCGGCTGCGCCGGGTTCCCCGCCACGGCGCGCGCAGTCGCAGTAGGCGAGGTAGGAACCTGCGAGCGCCGCCATCGCCGCGTGCCGGCCCACGTCCTCGACCGGGAGCGTGAGCGTGCACGAGCGCTGGTCCAGGTAGAGCGTGCCGGACTGGAAGATCGCCGGAGCGCCGGACTCGTAGAAGTCCCGGAAGCTGACGAAGTTGACGCAGAGCAGGTGGAGGTCGCACTTGTAGCGCAG
>DATLUU010000358.1:0-2536 GCA_035577885.1 Verrucomicrobiia bacterium | reverse complement strand
CCGAGCGGCGACGAGCCGTGGATGTGAGCTGAGCGTTGTCGCGAGAACCCGGAGGGCCCTCGGCCGCCTGGCCGGGGGCCCTCCTCACGCCTAGATCAGCGACCAGCCCAGCTTCGCCTGAGCGAGCAACAGGCCCTGGAGCGCGAGCAAGCTGGTCACTCCCGCGATCGCGTCGTCGGCGACCACGCCCCAGCCGCCGGGGAGCGCCTGCGCCTGGTGGGCGCCGAGCGGCTTCCAGATATCGAACAAGCGGAAGAGGAAGAACGCCGCGATGAAAACGCCGATCCGGTGCGGCGCGAAGAGCAGCGCGAGCGATTGGCCGATCACCTCGTCGATGACGATCGGGCCGGCGTCGTGGCCCAGGTCCTTCTCCGCCTCACCCGCGGCCCACACCGCGACGAGCGTGCCCACCGCGAGCAGCGCCAGCGCGCCGGCGAGCGGCGGCACGGGCAGGAACCAGCCGATCGCGACCACCACGGCGCTCGCGGCGGTGGCGGGCGCCACCGGGGCGTAGCCCACGGGCCCGAGCGTGGCGAGCCAGGTGGCCGGCCGCTTCACGGGCGGCGCGTGGACTCGGAGCTCGGCGGAGCGGCCGGCGGGCGCGGGGTGGCGATGGCGGGCGGCGGGGCGCCCTCGGCGGGCCGCGGGCCGGTGCCCGTCGCCGCGGCCAGCTTGGCGGCTGCACTCGCGGCGGCGCGCGCGAGCCGGGCGGCGAACGTGTCGGCCTCGGGCTCGGGCGTCTCGACCGCGGTCGCACCTCCGGCCGACGCGGCCGCGACACGCGGTACCACAGGGGCCGCGGCGCGGGCCGCGGGAACGGGCGCAGCAGCAGCGGGCGCGGGTGCGACGGCTGCTGCGCTCGGCGCCGGCGCGGCGTTCCCGGCCCCCAACCTCGCCAGCACCGCCTTGCACGCGGCGCGCAGCGTCTCGGAGACGCCCTTCCCCTCCGACGCGGTGGCCTCGTACTCGGGCCAGCCCTGCGGGTTCAGCGCCTTCTTCAGCCGCTCGATCGGCACCGCCACCGGCACGTCGCGCTTGTTCCACTGGAACACCCACGGGATGCGCGCGAGCGCGGGGCCCGTGAGGCCAAGCGTGCGCAGGTGCTCGTTCAGGTCCGCGAGCGACTCGCGGTTCGCGACCTCGCGCGCCGGGTGCGAGTCGGCCACGAACACCAGGCCATCGACGCCCTGCAGCACCGCGCGGCGCGAGAGCTTGTAGTAGACCTGCCCCGGCACCGTGTAGAGGTGGAAGCGGGTCAAGAAGCCGTTCACCGTGCCCAGGTCGATGGGCAGGAAGTCGAAGAACAGCGTGCGCTCTTGATCCGTTGCGATCGAGATCATGCGCCCGCGGCGCTCGGGCGGCAGCCGGTCGTGCAGGGACTTCAAGTTCGTCGTCTTACCGCACAGGCCGGGGCCGTAGTAGACGATCTTGAAATGGATCTCGTGCGTCCGGTGGTTGATGAGCGCCAAGGAGCTTCCCTCTCCGGCCGCTAACGGCTATTCGCCGAACAGCGCGTCGACCTCGTTGGACGCGGCGGCCGCGAAATCGGGCGCGGCCTCGAACGCGGGTTCCTGCGAATCGGCGATGCCCACCTTCTCGAACAGCTCGCGGAACACGTTGTCGAGCATGTCGGCGCCGCGCTTGGAGCGGGTGCGGACGATGCCCAGCGTGCTCCGCTTGTCGAACACCACCGACATGATGACCCGGCCCGCGAGCAGGCGGGAGTACACCGAGCGCAGTCGGCCCTCGTTCACCACGGCGTCCACGGACGGCTCGCCCATCAGCTGCGCGAGCTCGGCGTTGGCCGTGAAATCGGCGGCGGCGAGGCTGGCGAACGAGGTGACATCGAAGTCGTCGACCCGTCCGGCCGAGGTGATGATCTGCCCCGAGCGATCGATCAGATGCGCCGACAGCGCATTCGTGCGCTGAAGGAGATCATCGAGCACGCCATCGATCAGCCTGAAATCATTTTCAAACAAGGTCCACTGCGGCATGGCGCTCCCCCGCGCTCCGGCGGTAAGGCGGTTGCCCGTGTAAGGAACCCTGTGGCACGTCCGTGTTCCGGCGTGAAGAGGTACCACGGGCAGGGGCTGTCAACAAGCCGGCTCTCCCCGGGGACTTGCCCGGCCGGTCAGCCGGACCCCGAACCCGCTGCCCACACCCCCCTTGGGGACCCTCGAGCACCCTTCGGGGTCAATCGTGCTCGTCTTCGATCTCCCCCACGATCTCCTCGATGATGTCCTCGAGCGTCAAGATGCCCAGGAAGTGGCCTTGCGGATCGCGTACCACCGCCATCTGCCGGCGTTCGCGCCGGAACAGGTTCAGAGCGCCGCCCAGCGTGACGTCCGGATCCACGTAGAGCGCCGGATACATCGCATCCTCGAGGATCACCAGGTTCATCAGGCTGAAGATGTGGAACAGGTCCTTCGTATTGACGATGCCCACGATCTTGTCCGGCTCGCCGTCCCAGACCGGCATTCGTGTGTGAGCACTCATACGTGCGGTCTCGAGGATGTCGTCGGGCTTGGCGTGCAGT
>DATLUU010000357.1:0-6255 GCA_035577885.1 Verrucomicrobiia bacterium | reverse complement strand
GTGGCAGGGGCGGAGCGCCGTGGCCGCCGGCTCGAGTTGTGGGTCGAGCCGCGCGAGCTTCCTGCCGATCATCCCCTAGCCATGGTCTCGAGGGAGGAGAACGCGGTGCTCGTGCGCGGCGACGACGTGGGGGAGCTGCTGTTCCGTGGTCGCGGCGCCGGTGCGAGGCCGACGGCGACGGCCGTGCTCGCCGATCTCTGCGACGTCATGCGCGGCGCCGGCGAAGAAGCCGCGCTGCGACCGGCACCGGCGCTTGTGGCATGCTGAAGCCCATGCACACCCTGGCCGGTGACACGGACGTCCTGGCGCTCGCGAAGCGCGCGCTGCTGCGCGCGCGCTCGCCCGTGCGCACGCTGCCCGACCGGCTCGTCATCGTGGACGTGGAGCACCAGCTCGCGCACGTGCTCGAGAACGGCCGCGTCACCTGGTCGGCGCTCGTCTCCACCTCGAGCTTTGGTGTCGGCGGCGAACAGGACTCGGAGAAGACGCCGCCGGGCTGGCACCGCGTGCGCGCGAAGATCGGCGACGGCGCCGAGGCGGGTACGGTGTTCAAGAGCCGCGAGCCCACCGGCGAGGTGTGGCGGGGCGAGTCGCGCGCCGACGACCTCATCCTCACCCGGGTGATCACGCTCGACGGGCTCGAGGACGGCATCAACCGCGGGCCCGGCTGCGACTCGGTCGAGCGCTACATCTACTTCCACGGCACGAACCAGGAGTCCCTGCTCGGCACCGCGTCCTCGATCGGCTGCATCCGGCTCGCGAACGCGGAGATCATCCAGCTCTTCGATCGGGTGCGCGAGGGCGACCTGGTGGTGATCGTGGCGCCGGGCGGGAACGACATGCCGCGGCCGCTCTCCGACCTGCGCTTCCATTACGCCGGCGTCGGCGGCAGCGGCATGAGCGCGCTGGCGCAGTTCCAGGCCATGCTCGGTGGCCACGCCAGCGGCAGCGACCGCGGCTTCGACCGGAACGAGCGGCCGGACTCACGGGCGCAGCTGGAGAAGCTCGGCGTGAGGATCTGGCCGCAGGATGGCAGCGGTCTCGCCGGCGACTGCGGCGCGCTCGTGGTCTCGACCGCGGTCGAGGACAGCGTGCCCGACGTGGCGGCCGCCAAGGCGCGGAAGCTCCCGATCGTCCACCGCTCGGAGATGCTCGCCCACTGGGTGAGCGAGTTCCGATCGGTCGCGGTCTCGGGCACGAGCGGCAAGTCCACGGCGACCGCGATGGTGTTCGAGATCCTGCGCGGCGCGGGCCGCGACCCCTCGGTGATCACCGGCGGCGACCTGGTGGCGCTGCAAGAGCAGGGCTACTGGGGCAACGCCTGGGCAGGGAAGGGGCCGCTCGTCGTCGAGGCGGACGAGAGCGACGGCTCGCTCGTTCGCTACCAGCCGGCGCTGTCGCTGTGCCTGAACCTGTCCAAGGACCACAAGAGCGAGGCGGAGGTCGCGGACATGTTCCGCATCGCCAGGCGGCGCACCCGCGAGCGGTTCGTGTGCGGGCAGGAGGGCATCCCGCCGGATCTCGCGGAGGGCGCGCTCGTGTTCGGATTCGACGCGCCGGCCGACGTCCGCGGCACCGCGCTCGAGCTGATGCCGGATTCCACGCGCTTCCAGGTGAACGGCGTGCACTTCACGCTGCCGGTGCCGGGACGACACAACGTCGAGAACGCGCTGGGCGCGATCGCGGCCTGCCAGGCATTGGGCGTGCGGCTGGAGGAGATGGTCGAGCCGTTGTCGCGATTCCGGGGCGTGGCGCGGCGGTTCCAGTCGCTGGGCACGGCGCGCGGCGTGGAGGTGATCGACGACTTCGCGCACAACCCCGCCAAGATCGCGGCCTCGCTCGCCACCGCGCGGCTCCGCGCGAAGCGCGTGCTCGCCATCTACCAGCCGCACGGCTACGGGCCGACGCGGTTCCTGAGGAACGAGTTCGTGGACACGTTCGCCACCGCCACCGCGCCCGGCGACATGGTGTGGCTGCTGGAGATCTTCTACGCAGGAGGCACGGCGCAGCGCGACTTCTCCGCCGCCGACCTGGTGCGCGAGATCACCACACGCGGCCGGCACGCGGAGTTCGCGCCGTCGCGCGAATGGCTCACCGCGCGCATCGCCGAGGAAGCGAAGCCGGGCGACCTGGTGCTGGTGATGGGCGCTCGCGACCCGTCGCTGACGCCGTTCGCGCGCGGCATCCTGCAGGCGCTCGAAGCCTCTGCCTGAAGCCCGCGGCTACTTCCCGAACCGCTTCGCGACGTAGTCGTCCAGGAGCTGCGCGAAGTCCTCGGCGATCCGTTCGCCCTTCAACGTCACCGCGAGCTTGCCGTCGACGTAGACGGGCGCGCGCGGGTCCTCGCCCGTGCCCGGGAGCGAGATGCCGATGTCCGCGTGCTTGCTCTCGCCGGGGCCGTTGACGACGCAGCCCATCACCGCGACGTTCAGCTGCTCGACGCCGGGGAAGCGTTCGCGCCACGCCGCCATGCGCTGCTGGATGTGCGCGGTGACGTCGGCGGCGAGCTCCTGGAAGAACGTGCTCGTCGTGCGCCCGCAGCCGGGGCAGCTCGAAATCTGAGGAGAGAAGTGACGCAGGCCCAGCGACTGGAGCACCTGCTGGCAGACGCGCACCTCCTCGGCGCGGTCCCCTCCGGGTGCCGGGGTCAAGCTCACCCGGATGGTGTCGCCGATCCCCTCGTGGAGCAGCACCGAGAGCGCCGCGGTGCTGGCGACGATGCCCTTGGCGCCGAGCCCCGCCTCGGTGAGCCCGAGGTGGAGCGGGTAGTCACAAGCCGACGCCAGCGCCCGGTAGACCTGGATCAGGTCACGCACGTCGGAGACCTTGGCGGAGAGGATGATGGCGTCGTGCGGCTGACCGCAGCGCTCGGCCAGCTCCGCAGAGCGGAGCGCGCTCTCGCGCATCGCCTCCAGCACCACCTCGCGGTCGGTGAGCGGCTCGGGGCGCTTGTGGTTCGCGTCCATCAGCGACGTCAGGAGCGCGCGGTCCAGCGAGCCCCAGTTGACGCCGATGCGCACCGGCTTCCCGTTCGCCACCGCGACCTCGATCATGCGCCGGAAGTTGTCGTCGTGCTTCTCGCCCACGCCGACGTTGCCGGGGTTGATCCGGTACTTGTCGAGCCGCCGCGCGCACTCGGGGTACTCGGTCAGGAGCGTGTGGCCGTTGTAGTGGAAGTCGCCCACGAGCGGCACGGTGACGCCACGATCCTCGAGCCGCCGCGCGATCTCGGGCACCGCGGCGGCGGCTTCGCGGGTATTCACGGTCACGCGCACCAGCTCGCTGCCCGCCGCGGCGAGCAGCGCCACCTGCTCGGCGGTCGCGGCCGGGTCCGCCGTGTCGGTGTTGGTCATGGACTGCACCACGACCGGGTGGCTCCCGCCCACGGGCACGCCGCCCACGCGGCAGACGACGCTGGGGCGCCGCTCGCGCCTGCGGGTGTCCTCGATCTGGATGAGGGGCATCTCGCTGAAAGCTAGGAGCGCACTCCGGCCTCGTCAACCGCGGCCGGGAAGTGCGCGACCCCAAGGGACGAGAGCCCCGGGGGCCGCCTCAGAAGCGCGTGCTACGGCGAACCGCGCTCACCAGAAGTAGACGTGGAACCCCAGCTCGGTGAAGTTCGAGCCCAGCGTGCCGACGTACGTGCGCGAGGTCTTCGGGCTGCCGTTGTCGCGCAGCCGGAAGTAGCCCGCGCCCTGCGACGCCGAGAGGCTCAGCTTGTCCGTCACCATCCACTCCACCTCGAGGTCGAGCGTGGCGCCGAGCAGGTCCCATTCGATGGTGATCGGCGGCGGCGTCTCGTCCACGTCCTCGAGCTGCCCCCACTGGAAGCCGGGCCGGATGATCAGGTTCACCTTGTCGCCCGGGCGCTTGATCGAGATCGGGAGACCCGCGTCCACCGTGAAGCCGGTGAACTTCTCCGGGAGCGGCTTGATCTCGGCCTGGTAGTAGCCGACCGCAAGGTCGAACCCGAACTGCTTGTTGAACCACTGCCGGATGCCGATCGTCGGCGCGGCTTGCGGCTCGACGAGGGCAAAGCTGAGCGGCGTGACCGGCGAACGGAAGCCGATCCCGCCCATCGAGTTCTTCGGCTCGTTGTCCGCGTGCGCCACGGCGGCCACAGCGAGCATCAACGCCGTCGCGAGCATCGTTCGCTTCAAGGTGATCCTCCTGCTTGAGGGGCCTGCTGGGTCATCGGACCGCACGCGGCCGAACTTGGGTGCGTTCTTGCTTCGCACGAACCGCACCAAGACCGGGCAAGGGCCTCGCAGGCATGGTCTTGCACGCACCGGGGCAATGGGTTGCGAGCGCCGACCACGCAGCGACAAGCACTTACATGCGTGGCCCCCCGGCCGCGGCCGACCGGGTCAGCTGCGGTGGAGGAGGTTCGGCATCCGCCGGCTCGGGCCCGAGGCGGCCAATTCGTCGCCAAGCTGGTCCACGAGCGCCTGGAGCCGGGCACGGTGCTCGGCGAGGAGCGCTGCCCGGACGGACGCGCCGTCGCCTGATTCGTCGGCACGGACCGCGATCGGCTCGGCGACGCGCACGTGCACCGTGCGCGGGCCGGCGGCGACCGGCACGGTGTTGTGGAGCGTGTTCGCGAAGCCGCGCGTCAGGAGGCTCGAGCGCGTCCGCTTCAAGACCTCCGCGATCCGCTCCGGCGCGAGCTCGGCGCGATCGTAGAGCGCGGGGTCGAAGCCCGAGAGCCGCTGGAGCTCCGCGACGCGCGCACGATCGCGGCGCACGCCATCGGGATCGGCCTCCGCCCGCTCGCGCATCTCGCGACGGATCTGGAACAGCGCGCGGGTCCAGTCGCCGCCCAGCTCGCCGTAGCGCTCGGCGAGCGCACGCTTCAAGCGCTCGACGACGTCGGCCTGTGCGGCGAAGTAGCCGGCGCGCGGGTCGGCCCGCTCGAGCCCCAGCTGTTCGCACTGCCGCTCGAGCAGCCGGACCATGAGCGTCGAGAAGCGCTCGGGCGTCTCCAGCTGGCCGCCGCGCGGCAGCGAGAGCCCGCGCTCGATCCACGCCATGTCGCGCGCGAGCCCGCGCCGCGCATCGCCTCGGAACGCGTACCGCCACGCCACGGGCACGAGCCACACCGGGCGCGAGACGCCGGACGCGCGCACGCGCTCGGCGGCGTCCCACGCCATGTCCACGATCCCGGGGAGGAGCGGCCCGATCCGCTCGCCCTGCCACGTGGCCGTGCCCTCGGGATGGAGCAGCACACCGTGGCCCTTGAGCGCCCACGCCACGGAGTACGCCTTGCCGTCACCGCCCGGTGCGTTGGCGATCAAGTTGCTGGCGAGCCAGAACGCGCGTGCGCTCGGCGACGCGTTCACGATCTCGTAGCTCGCCCAATGCGCCATGAGCGGCGACACGCGGCGCGAGAGCTCCTTGTCCACGAGCCAGTCGCTCAGGAACTCGGGGTGGCTGGGCCCGAGGAACGCTGCCGTGCCCGGGTTCACCGCGGCGCGCAGCCGCCGTTCGTCGGAAGCCGGCAGCTCGAAGCGCGTGATGTGCAGGACGCCCGGCAGGAACACGAAGCGGTTGAGCGCACCGAGCGCGTGGATCAGCCACGGCGCGGGCGCGGGGTCCCGGTATTCGAGCGCTGAGAACTTCCCCGGAGTGCGGGTGCGGCCGGTGGTCACGCCGCGACGGTAGCGCGAACCCGCTTCGCGTGCAGCGCCCGCGTGGCGGCGGCGAGCACGCCCGAACTCAGGCTCGCACGAGCGGCTTGTACTTGATCCGGTGCGGGGTGTCCGCGTCGGCGCCCAGGCGCTCGTGGCGGTTCTTCTCGTAATCTTGGTAGTTACCCTCGAAGAACACCACCTGCGAGTCGCCCTCGAACGCCAGCATGTGGGTGGCGATGCGGTCGAGGAACCAGCGATCGTGCGAGATCACCACGGCACAACCCGCGAACTCGAGCAGCGCATCCTCGAGCGCGCGCAGCGTGTCCACGTCGAGGTCGTTCGTGGGCTCGTCCAGCAGCAGCAGGTTGCCGCCGGTCTGGAGCAGCTTCGCGAGCATCAGCCGGTTGCGCTCCCCGCCGGAGAGCGTGCCCACCTTCTTCTGCTGGTCGGCGCCACGGAAGTTGAACCACGCGCAGTAGGCGCGCGCGTTCACCTCGCGCTTACCGAGCGCGATCAGCTCGTTGCCGCCCGAGATCTCCTCGTACACCGTCCTCTCGGCGCTCAGCGACTCGCGGCTCTGGTCGCCGTAGGCGATCTTCACCGTGTCGCCGGTGCGGAACGTGCC
>DATLUU010000356.1:0-2032 GCA_035577885.1 Verrucomicrobiia bacterium | reverse complement strand
GCCGATCGAGGTCGTGGCGCGCGTGCGCGACGTCAGCGTGGACGTGGACGTCGAGGTGATCGCCACCGTGGACGGCACGTCGCTCTCGCACGAGCACGCGCCGCGCTCGAGCCGCGCGCGCGTGGTGTGGACGTCGTTCGTGCCCGACGGCGATGTCGCCAGCTACGCGCTCGTCTCGGACGCCGTGCGCTCGCAGAGCCCGGACCGCGCGAAGGACGTGGAGACGCGGTGGAAGAATGTCTGCGGCGACGCGACCACGCTCCAGCAGGTGCTGTCGGCGCGCCGCGAGACGCGCGGCGACGTCGGCTATGACCGCGGCACGATCGGCCGGTTCGTGACCGGCACCGCATTCGTGTTCATGCAGGAGCTGCCGCCGGCCCAGGACCTGGCGCTCGCGGCGCTCAGCAACGGCTGGCTGCCGCTCGAGAAGGAGCTGACGCGCCTGGACGGCATGGACGACGTGGACCTGGGTGTGGCGCTGGGCGGCGACTAGGACTTCGCACTTCTCGCAAAGAACCGACGCCGGCGTGGCGGCAGCGACGACGCCGGCGTCGATGTCTTCCCCGCTTCCCGTTCGCTGGCGCGAGGTTCGGCCGCGCACGCTCCTTGCGATGCGTTCGCGTGGCGTGGACCGCCCCCTCGGAGCCAGCATGCTCGCGCGCGTGCGCACGGCGGCGCTGTGGGGACTGGACGCGTTCCCGGTCGACTGCGAGGTCGACGTGGGCCCGGGGCTGCCCGGATTCGTGATGGTCGGCCTGCCCGACGCCACCGCGCGCGAGGCACGAGAGCGCGTGTGGCCGGCGCTAAGGAACGCCGGCCTCGCCCCGCCCGACCGCCGCGTCACCGTGAACCTGGCTCCGGCCGATCGCCGCAAGGAAGGCGCGTCCGCCGATCTCGCGTTGGCGATGGGCCTGCTCGCCGCGACCGAGCAGGCGCCGCTCGATCGCCTGGGCGACGTCGCCGCGATCGGCGAGGTGGCGCTGGATGGAGCGCTGCGAGGCACGCGCGGCACGCTGTCGCTGGCGGAGTGCCTGTGGCGTTCCGGCTGCACGCAGCTCGTGTGCGCGGCGGAAGCCGCACCCGAGGCGGCACTCGTGCAGGGACTTCACGTCCACGCCGCGCGGAACCTGAACGAGGCGGTGGCGTGGCTGCGTGGTGAGACGCTCTCGCGCGCCTCGCCCGCCGATCCGGACCCGCAGGCTGAGAAGCCACCGGACCTCTCCGACGTGCGCGGCCAGGCCGTGGCGCGGCGGGCGCTGGAGATCGCGGCAGCGGGTGCGCACCACGTGCTGCTGATCGGCCCGCCCGGCTGCGGCAAGAGCATGCTCGCAAGCCGCCTCCCGGGCCTGCTCCCCGCGCTCGAGCCCAGCGAGGCGCTGGTGGTGACGCGGCTCCACTCGGCGAGCGGGCTGCGCGCGCCCGGCCGGGGGCTCATGCGCGTGCGGCCGTTCCGTTCGCCGCATCATTCGGTGACGCTGGCGGGGCTCGTGGGCGGCGGCAATCCGCCGCGCCCCGGCGAGATCTCGCTCGCCCACCGCGGCGTGCTGTTCCTGGACGAGTTGTCGCAATACCAGAGGAACCTGCTCGACGGCCTCCGCGATCCATTGGAGAGCGGCGAGGTGATGATCGTCCGCTCGGGCAGCCACGCGCGCTTCCCCGCGCGGCCGCTCATCGTGGCGGCGATGAATCCCTGCTGGTGCGGCTGGCTCGGGCATCCCAAGCGCGGCTGCCGCTGCGGCCCGCGTGACCTGATGCGCTACGCCGCGCGCGTCTCAGGGCCCATCCTCGACCGGCTGGATCTGCAGATCGAGGTGACCGCGCTCACGTCCGAGGAACTCATGGCCGCTCGCCCGGGCGAGGCGTCGGCCGACGTGCGGCCGCGCGTGATGGCGGCGCGAGCGATCCAGCGCGAGCGCGGCTGGATGAACGCTCAACTCCCCGCACCGCTCCTGCGCGAGCATGCGCCGCTGGACCGTGAGGGCATCCGGCTCGTCGCCGACGCCGTGGATCGCGGCGGCATGAGCGCACGAGC